>JAGVOV010000039.1 GCA_020052545.1 archaeon
GATAATGGAGATAAACCATGAGATAGAAGAGAAGGGCGACAAGACAAAAGTGGAGTTGCACAAACAGATTGAAACACTGAAGGTAGAGATTGGCACAGGGAAAAACAGGCTTGATTCATTGAATGAGGAATTGAAGAAGATAGATCAAAGGAGAGAGGAGCTTAAGAGAGCTCTGGAGCAAGTTGACAATCAGATAAAGAACAGTTCAACAGAGAAAGAGGATATCGCGAAGAAAAAATACAAGATAACAGCGGACCTTGCAGATATCCAGAAGAAGATTGATGTTTTCAAGAAAAAGAACAATATTGATGCGCTCGGCGACATAGATAAGGAAATGGAGGCCATAGACAAAGAAGCGGAGCAGAAGCAGACTGAGATAACATCTTTAAGGGAGCAGCAGCAGGAATTCTTGAGGAACAAGGACAGGCTTGAGCAGCAGATAAAGACGGTGGAAGAGAGGATAGACAAGGTAGATGAAGTCAAGAAGGAGTACAAGAAGGAGATTGAGAACCTCAAGGACATGAAGAATGAGTTCAAGAAACTTACTTTAGAGCTGAACAAGAAACTGAATGAGGACAGCAATCTCGCAGCCCAATTGGGGAACGCAAAGTCAAGGTCATTCAAGCTCGAGCAGGAATACTCACAGCTTAATGCCAAGAGGATGGACCAGCAGGCAACTGCCGCCGCAGGGACAGCGGTGCAGAAGATATTGGAGAACAAAAACAGGTTTCCTGGTGTCTATGGGACTGTGGCAGACTTGGGAAAAGCAAAGGGCCAGTATGGTCTGGCGCTTGAGGTGGCTGCAGGACCGAGGCTGAAAAGTATTGTGGTAGAGGATGATTCCGTCGCTGCGAAATGCATACAGTACTTGAAAGATAAC
The DNA here is from genome assembly GCA_020052545.1 of archaeon. Classification (GTDB taxonomy): domain Archaea; phylum Nanobdellota; class Nanobdellia; order Woesearchaeales; family JAGVOV01; genus JAGVOV01. The sequence continues at coordinate 881 of JAGVOV010000039.1, forward strand.
AGGTTCGGCGTCGCGCCATTCATACCATTGAACAAGATAAGAGACACAGAGTTCAATGAGAATGCAAAGAAGTTCCTGAAGAGCAAGGGCGTCCATGGTATGGCCATTGATTTAATTGAATTCGATCCGAAATATCAGAAAGCTTTCCGCTACGTCTTTGGCTCAACGCTCATTGTCGAGAATGTCGATGACGCCAGGAAGATAGGCATAGGCAACGTGAGGATGGTCACTCTTGAAGGTGACCTTATGGAACTTTCCGGCGCGATGATTGGGGGATATAGGCAGAAGACAAAATCGGCATTCCAGGACAAGGACAGCGAGAGCAAGCTGACAAATGTGGAAAAAGATCTTGAGGAAGAAAGAAGGCTGATAGAAATGCTTGAGGGCAAGAGGCAGAAGCTTGATGAAGCCATAACAGAATTGAGGAATCAGAAGGCGAACCTTGAGGGCGAGATCATAAAGCTGGAGAAGAGTTTGCACTTGGAAAGCTCAGATCTTGATGCCTCGATGCAGGCAAAATCAGAATTCGAGAAGGAGCTGAAGCAGATAGACAAGAAGCTTGATGGGCTGCAGGACAGCATATCATCTTCAAATTCACAGTTCGCCCAGCTGAAGATAAAGAAACAGCAGCTCCGCGACAAGATATCTGCATTGAGAAATCCCATGCTGGTCGCGGAATTGACGACATTTGAGCAGAAGAAAGAGGAATTCAGGCAGGAGCTGGGCAAGCTCGACATCGACTTCACCGGCATTGACAAGCAGCTGTCTACGATATTCACGCCTGAGAAAGAGAGGATAGCAAGGATACTGAAGCAGCAGGACAAGGAAGAGCAGGATTTCGAAGCTACAATAAAAGAGCTGAAAGACAGGCTCAAGTCCCAAGAGAAAGAGCTTGCCGAGAGCGAGAAGAAAGAGAAGGAGTTCTATGAGAAATTCAAGGCTTTCTTCGGCAAGAGGAACAAGCTGAATGAGGAAGTGCAGAAGATAGAGCTGAAGATAATAAGACTGGAAGAGGAGAGCAGGAAGAACGAGACAAAAGTCAATGAGGTGAACATCGACAGCGCCCGCATCAATGCCGAGATGGCCGGCCTAGTTGAAGAAGTGAGGCAGTATGGCGAGTTTGATGAGCTGAAGCGCGGCCTTGAGGAACTGAAGACAGACATCTATGATGCAGAAAAGGATTTGAGAGAATTCGGCAATGTCAACATGAAGGCGCTTGAGATATATGAACATGTCGAGACAGAATACAATGAATTGATTGTGAAGAAAGACACACTGAAGAAAGAAAGAGATGACGTCATGATGCTCATGGACGAGATAGAAGGCAAGAAGAAAGAGCTGTTCATGAACACCTTCAACACCATAAATGATAACTTCAAACGCATATTTTCGCAGCTGCTCACCAAAGGTGAAGCGAACATAGAGCTCGAGAACCAGGAGAATCCGTTTGAAGCCGGCGTCATGATAAAGGTGAGGATAACTGGGAAGAAATTCCTTGACATAAGGAGCCTGTCAGGAGGAGAGAAGACATTGACTGCGCTCGCCTTCATATTCTCAATACAGGAGAATGATCCTGCATCGTTCTATGTGCTTGATGAAGTTGATGCCGCGCTGGACAAGAGGAACGCCGAGGTTCTGTCAAAGCTCATAAGGAAATACGCTGACAAGGCCCAGTACATAATGATTAGCCACAATGACGGCGTCATAAGCGAGGCAGACAACCTCTATGGCGTGAGCATGAATGAGTTTGGCATGAGCAAAGTAGTTAGTCTTAAGATTTAGTTTCTAATCAATTTCGAGCTGAGCGAAGCGAAAGCTCCTTTTTGGCGAAGTTCGCTTCGCCAATTTTGAGCTTTGCTCAAATTTTGGTCAATCTTTTTTTCAAAAAGATTGAATGAGTTCGGCATGTCTAAGGTTGTAAGTTTAAAGATTTAGTTCTTAATAATTTTAACAATTCCTTTACTGGCGTCAACTTCAACCAGATCACCATCCTTTATCATCATCGTGGCTGTCTTTGTACCGACGATACATGGGATGTTAAGCTCTCTTGATACTATGGCTGCATGGCTCGACATGCCGCCTTCGTCAGTCACAATCGCGCCAGCCTTCTGGATGATGTGCATCAGCTCAGGGCCGGTCGTCTGCGCAACCAAGACATCGCCTTTCCTGAATTTCTTTGTTTCTTCGACGATGCGGTCGCTAAATATAGTCTTTATGACTTTTGCTTTGCCTTTATGATAACCCTTATTTGCTATGGTCCCTTCGAGGATGCTATGCTTAGGATTGAAAAAATAGTTGTTGAAATCTTTGATAACATTATCACCTTCATTCCCACTCATCAGCTTCCAGCCAGTCTTCTTTGCCAGTATCCAGTTCTTCTTTTCCCTGTCTGAAACTTTTACTTTTTTGCCGTCTATCAAATCCAGAATCTCATCTTTGCTGAGCCATCTCAGGTCCTTTCTTCCTGTCAGCTTCTCCAGCCTCTTTATGTAAGGCTGAAAGACAATCCTGTGGTTGTAGAATTCACTTAAGACTTTCCTCGCCAGGAACTTTATCTTTCCCATCTCTTTGAGATTTTTCCTTATTGTCCTGTCATCAGACTTTTCTACATAATCCATGAAGAAGAATTCTGTAACAAAATAATCGCTTTCAAGCTCTTGGAATAAGTTGAATCTTTTTTCTAATGCACTCTTTAAGTCGTGCTCCTTCTTACTATTAATTAAACCCTCACCGATCCTCGTGTGTTTAGCAATTTTTTTCTTCCATTCATCAAAGCCTTTCTTATAGAAACTTAGCCCATATCTAGAAAGCCTTTTTCTGTCTTTCTTCGACAGGAAGAATCTCAGCGCCTTATTTTTCCTGTCATAGGTCAGGATTATGTCGGCCTTCCTGAATTCCTTGAAGAGATAGCACGATGTGAAGATGAAGTCAATGTCATGGTCGCTCCAGAGATAATCATAATCTTTGGGATTCATAAACATGGAAGAAGCTCAGCTGTTTTTAATTCTTTTTATGATCTTGGCGACGCCTTTGTTCGCATCAACCTCTATAAGGTCGCCGTCCTTGAATGTTCTTGTTGCGTTCCCGGTGCCTATGATGCACGGCTTGTTCATCTCCCTGGAGACAATGGCGGCATGGCTTGTTATCCCACCTTCATCTGTTACGAAAGCTGCGGCCTTTTCCATCATTGGCACGAAATCGACGGAAGTCATATGCGTCACTATGATGTCGCCTTGGTTCATTTTGTGAAAATCTTTGCTGTTCAGGATGATCTTAGCGATGCCTCTCATAATGCCTTTGTTTGCGCTTAACCCTGTCACTTGCCCATCTGCCGGCCCAAAAGCACTATGCGTGGATCTGACGAATCCCAAAACTTTTTCGGCCTCATCTTCGGTTAACATGACCTTATTGCCATCGACAACATAAAAACCGATGGTCTCTCTTTGGCTTATTATATCTCTTGGCGGCAACTTGCCTTCTAATATTCCTATGATTTCCTCAGGGAAGAGGTAGAAACAGTCACGCCAAGAATTAAAACTCATCTTCTCTGCTATTGCTTTGAATATTTCTCTCTCCTTTAAGGATACCCTGCTAAAGATATTTTTCCTATATTCATTCAGCCAGGATACAAGCTGGAGCGAGTGTGAGATGGTCGTCACATCATCATTACCTATTCTTTTTAGCAATTCTTCAGATTCTAAAGTCTTGTCATCATGGTTCTTTTTCAAGAGTCTTATCTCGTTGCTGCAATCTTTCTTCATTACATCAGTCAACTGGGAGAGCGCATCCTGCATAGTCCAGGGATCATCGCAGAAATTTACTGGGATGTTGCCGTATTTTTCGAGCCAACCCGAGAGCTCTTCTTCTTCATTAGTCTTTCCAGAATGCAATCTTTCCGCTATCAGATAAAGATCCAATCTTGACATGAACAAAGGAGTGTGTTCTTTTGGATAAGTCACTATGCTGACTATATTCGGAATTTCTTCATCATCATACCCTAATTTTTCAAGCTTATTGATAAGCTCCTGGGTCCCGCCCCTTCCCAACACTGTTGTCAATGACAGACCGCCACAATACTTTCTATATTTCTGGTGGAATTCTTTGACTTCGGCCGGTTTCATGCAGGCTATGGCTTTATCGAGACTGTCCAATAGCTCTTTGCCGAATTCTATATAGGCTTTTTTGAGTTTTAACATCAGTGAGCCATCCTTTGCCATATTTACTGCTTGTCTGAGGAAAAGATCATAGTTTGCTCCGGTCAAAGTGTAGCTCATTGTCCCAGAATCTGTTATTGAAAGGCTATGGAAATTGACATCGTTGAAGAAGTCCCTAGAATTATGATAGTGTCCCTCTAGGCTGAGGCATTGATGCCAGAAAGACATGTTTCTAGCTACAAAAACATTCCATTTCCTCCCAGCAATCTCAATTCCATCCATAAACTTCCATCATCATTGTCAGCATCATTTCCCATAAAACTACAAAAGCTGCTGCTTTCATTTGTTCTCCAGGATGTATCTTAGCGCGTCCATTTTCTCTCCTTATCTCCATCAAAATAAAAAACTATGCCTTCGCAGGCTGCGCTTCTTTCCCTGTGGCGTCTTTCCTGACAGTCTGCTCCTCTACTTCCTTGTAGTTGTGTATTATGACGTAGCCTTGTTTGGCCTTTCCCCTTGCCTGTTTCTTGTCTATCAGGAAGACCATCCCGTAGCCGGCATCTACCGCTGCTAGCGCTTCCTTCTCAGTGTCAGTCACATAACACATGTCTCTTGCATCAAGACCGAGACTTTTTGCTATTGCCCTGTATGCCTCTGCCTTGTTCTTGCTTCCTATAGCTTTGTCTGCTGAGCTGAAGTATCCCCGACCATCTTTCCAAGATTGTTGGTTGACATGCCTAATCTAGAAGCATCATTTGTGCCGCTTGAAAACACAAAGATCTGTCCGCCTGCTCTGTCTATCTTCTCTGCCGCCTCTTCGACACCCTCTTCAAGGCCCATGACAAGATCCTTTTTTCCATAGCCTATCTGCTGGCCTATGTCTGAAAGCCCTATGCCTATGTAATCCTTGAAAGCGGGATGGTCTTTGTTTCCGGCCTGGCCCTGAGCGCTGCCTTCTTTGATTGTATTCGCTATGTCATCAATGCTCCTTCCGGTCTTTGCGCTTATCTGCGCCACAACTTCCGGCCTCAATGAATAGTCCCTGAGCTCATTGACATGATTCAATGGTGTTGTTGTGCCCATGACATCTGTGACGTATGCTTTGTAGATTGCGATGTTTTGCATTTGTTTTACCCCAAAATTGTTAATTAACTACTACTATGTAGTATTAAGTATATAAATGTTATTCCCCCCTTATGGGGTTAAAATAGAAAGATATTTAAGGTTTGGCGACTAAAAAGCCTTATGGAAGAAGAGCTTATCAATGCCTTAAAAAGCATAGGGCTGACAGAAGGCGAATCAAAGGCATATCTCGCCCTTCTATCAATCGGCAGTTCCACGGTAGGCCCCATAATCGATAAATCTGGCATATCTGCTTCAAAAGTATATTACATCCTTGAAAGGCTTGTCAACAAAGGCCTTGCGAGCGTCATGACTGACCAAGGCCAAAAGATCTACACAGCTGCCAATCCTAACATGATAATAAATTATCTTGACACAGAGAAAAATAAGCTTGATCAGAACAAAGAGACAGTGCAGAAAATCCTGCCCTTGCTAAACTTGAAGATGGGAAAGGCGAGCAGACAGCTTATGGTAGAATCTTCTAGAGGCATAAAGGGATTTGAGAATTTCTACAATACCATGATTGACGAGGCTAAGCCAGGTGACTGCTATGTCACGATGGCAGGCCAGCAAGTGTCATTCAGGCTTCAGCACTATTGGCACCCATTTAATGAGAAAATTAGTCGCAAGCAGATATCAAGCCATACTATTTATGAATATGGCGGCTGGCACAAGAAAGATCCGAATGTGCATCAGAGGCATAAGAGGAAATTCTATTACCCGAGCGTGCTGCCGGAGAAATACCAAGATCTGCCCAACATAGCAACCATAGGGGAAATAACGGTGATGAATCACATAGAAGAAGGCGACATAATCTCATTGAAGATACAGAACAAGGAATTCACCAGGAAGATAAGGAAGCTGCTCAAGATCCTTTATGATGTCGCTGAGGCCCCGGAAAAATATGAAAAAAAAGAATTTGAGGTTTAGCTCACGACAGGGGCATCATGCCGGCGCTCGTATTCCCTTATTGTGGAAAGCACGTCTCTATGCCTGTTTATGGTTACCATGCCGTTTTCAGGCATGCTCCCATTGTCCTTCAGGTCATAAAGGTAAGCCCTTCCGAAGCCTGCCTTAAGCGCAGCTTCTGCCTCTGCCCTTGTGTCGGTCACATAGCATATCTCTATCGCGCTCTTCACAACACCTTTTGCTATCAAATCCTGCGCCAATAAGGCGTAGCTTTCTGGCTTTGTCTTCCCCCCGATGCCCTTTCTTCCCTCACTGTCGCTTGTTGAGTAAAAATCTCCTATTGCCATGTCGAGCGTCCTGCCTGTGAAAGGCACCTTGATTTTCTGTATCTCCCTCTTTGTTATGTTATAATTCCCGCTTGAGAATATGTACTGCCTCGCTGTGCTCTGGCCTATCTTGTCTATTGTCGATGCCGCATCACCAAATGATGGCACATCCAGGTCATCGTTGCCGAATCCAATCTCCTGCACCAGCTCTGCAATATTTGGGAACTGCTTGAAGAACGGGTTTTCCTTGTCGCCCTTCGCTAGGGCTTCGCTGCCTTTCTCAAGTATCTCTCTTACCTCTTGGCCTGTCTTCCCTGCCTTTTCAGCTATCTTTTCCACGTTCCTCAGGCCATATTCTTTTATGTCATAGCTGAAAAATTCTATCGGGATTATCGTTCCTGCGACATCCCACACATAAGCTCTGTAATCGGCTATTTCTTGCATCTTAAGCACCTCCTGATTTGTTAACTACTTTATAGTAATACTACTTTATTAATCTTATCTCCCCCTTAGGGAGTCGAAACATATAAATAGTGCCCAAAGGAAGAGGCCATATGGACAATGATGCGGTCGAGAGCCTAAGGAAGATTGGCTTCACCGAGGGCGAATCAAAAGCTTATCTTGCGCTTCTTTCGACAGGAACATCCACCATCGGGCCGATCGTGGAGAAAGCCAACGTCTCGACATCGAAGATTTACATAATACTCAACAGGCTGATAGACAAGGGCATAGTCTCTATGGTGGTGAAAGACAGGCAGAAGCTTTTCTCTGCTTTGGAGCCTGAGACCATACTGGATTTCCTTGATCAGGAATCGATGAAGATCAACAGCAATAAGGAGGATCTAAAAAAGATGATGCCTCGGCTCAAGATGGCCAGGGAATCCTCCTCAAAACTGCCGATAATGGAGATGAGCAAAGGCGTCAAGGGATTTGAGAATTTCTATAGGGAAGCATTGGACAAAAGCAACGAGGAGCCATACCAAAGCCTTGCCGGAAAGAACATTTCATTCAAGATGCAGCACTTCTTCGGCGAATATTTTCTGCGGCCGGAATTCAGCAGAATAGAGCAGAATATGGTATATGAGAATGAGGTCTGGTACTTGAAAGACCCAGGAGTGCATAAAAGAAGCAGGAGAAAGCTATTGGTGGCAAGTGTGCTGCCGAAAGAGTTCAAGGAGCTTCCGAATGTCACTGTATTCGGGAAGAGCATAATCCTTTCTCATGTCAAGGAAGGAGAGGTCTACACAATCATAATCCGGGACAAAGGATTCGCGGAGTCTTTCTCGAAGCTTCTCCAGATAGTAAGGAAATCAGCGCAGAAGCCTATTTAATGTGCACAATCTGGTCAAGGACGCTCTCTATCTTCTTCACTGTCCTGCTCCACTTGAACTGCTCCATGACAAGTTTCCTCGCCCTGAAGCCTATCACTTTCATCTTCGGCATGTCATCGAATATGTTGTCGAGCCTCAGTTTAAGCACAAGGCTGTTGCTGACAGGGAAGAAAAAGCCGTTTTCCTTGTCATGGATGTAGCTCCTCATATATCCGACTGGAGTCACGACAACGACAAGGCCGGTCGCCATCGCTTCAAGCGTCGCGAGCGAAGTCGTCTCAGTCAATGACGGCATGACAAAAACATCCATCGCCTGAAGATACGGCGATACATCATTCTTGCTTCCCACAAGATAGACATCTTTGGTGGCGGCAAAAGCCTTCCTTATCTCCTCAAGGCCATCTCCCACAATCAACAGCACAGCATCATCCCTTGTCTTCTTCAGGTTTTTGAAGGCCTCAAGCAGAGTGAAAAGATCTTTCTCCCTGGCAAGCCTACCGACA
>JAGVOV010000145.1 GCA_020052545.1 archaeon
CCTGGGCTTATCTAAGCTTTAATAAGAAGAAAATGAGCAAGACAAAGCATATCGTGCTCATAATGACGAAGCAGATCAACATGTGGCTATTCATATTCAACATGCTTCCCGTACCATTTTTTGACGGATTCAGTGTCTACTCAAACCTATATCATGTCTTAGCATAAAGTTTAAATACAAGGTTGAGTTTTCTGAAAGGTGGCTCGATTGAGAAAAACAAAATTCATTGCAGTGACTGGCGGAGTTCTTAGCGGTGTCGGCAAAGGCACGATCACAGCCTCTATTGGTGCTCTCTTGAAGTTCCAGGGTTATAGTGTCACGGCTATAAAGATAGATCCTTACATCAATGTCGATGCCGGAACACTAAGGCCGACAGAGCACGGTGAAGTTTTTGTGACTGTAGATGGCGGCGAGACCGACCAGGACCTTGGCACTTATGAGCGCTTTCTCGACATAACGCTAAAGAAAGACCATAGCATAACCACGGGCCAAGTCTACCTAAATGTCATAAACAAGGAAAGGAACCTCGAGTTTGACGGGAAGACTGTTGAAGTCATCCCCCATATTCCGCAGGAAGTGAAGCACAGGATCTTCAAAGTCGCTGATGACACACAGGCTGATTTTGTGCTTGTGGAAGTAGGGGGCACTGTTGGAGACTACCAAAGCGTGCTTTTTCTTGAAGCTTTGAGAGAGATGAGGCTTGAAGGCGATCAAGTCTTTTTTGCGCATGTCGTCTATATGCCTGTTCCCGGCAACCTTGGAGAGATGAAGACGAAGCCGGCGCAGCATTCTGTCAGAGAGCTAAATTCTGTCGGAATACAGCCTGACATGATAGTGTGCAGGGGCCAGTCAAGGCTCGATGACATAAGAAGAGAAAAATTATCTATGTTCAGCAACGTGAGCAAAGACTTTGTCTTCTCCGCTCCTGATGTAAAGTATGTCTTTGAAGTCCCGATGATGCTGGAGCAGGAAGGCCTGACAAGGAAGATACTCTCAAAGTTCAACATGAAATATAAGAAGCCAAATGGGCAGTATAAAGAATGGGCTAATTTCGTGGAGAAGATCAAGAACCTTAAGAAAGAGGTCAAAGTAGGAATTGTCGGTAAATATTTCGATTCCGGTGATTTTGCGCTTGAAGACAGCTACATGTCTGTCATCGAATCAGTCAAATACGCTTCATGGTCGAATAATGCGAAGCCTGTCATCGAATGGATAAATTCAAAGAATTTTGAGAAAAATCCAAAGAAGCTCAAAGATCTTTCAAAGTATAATGGGATCATAGTCCCTGGCGGCTTTGGCGGATCCGGGGTAGAAGGAAAGATAGCTGCAATAAAGTTCTGCAGGGAAAACAACATCCCTTATCTGGGCCTCTGCTATGGCATGCAGCTCGCAGTAGTCGAATTTGCCAGGAATGTGTGCGGCATGAAAGATGCGAGTACAACAGAGACAAATCCAAAGACATCTTATCCTGTCATAGACATACTTCCGGAGCAGGTTGAGAACATAAAGAATGCAAGATATGGTGCGACGATGCGCTTAGGCAGCTATGATGCTGTGCTGAAGAAAGGAAGCCAGGTACAGAAGCTTTATGGGAAAGACAAAGTGAGCGAGAGGCACAGGCATCGCTATGAGGTAAACCCAAAATATATAGCACAGATTGAGGCGAAAGGCCTTATATTCTCAGGGACAAGCCCGAGCAGGAAGCTGATGGAATTCATGGAGCTCCCGAAGAACAGGTTCCACATCGGGACGCAAGCACATCCAGAGTTCCAAAGCAGGTTTCTCAAGCCTGCGCCGTTGTTTAATGGTTTCATAAAGGCGTGCTTGAAATAATATCTTTGTGTTTCATGATTTTCTATAGAAACCTTTTTAAACAGTTTTCTAATCCTAATCCTTGATGCCAGAGGAAAATACTGAAAAACAGTCTGAAGACCAGGCTGAGCCATCTGAGCAGCAGATTTCTGAAACAACCATAGAAGCTAAGCCCGTAGCCAAGGTAGAGAAGCAGGAACAAAAAACTGTAAAGCCAATCAGGGAAGAGAAGAAGGAAGAAAAACCTAAACAAGAGCACAAGAATCACACAGCGCATCATGCTGAACAGAAGAGCAATAGCCAGGAGCGCAAGCATAAGAGCTGGCTTCTGCATGTCTATGACACAAAATACAAAGAATTGATGATATTCACGATGCTGATACTGCTGGTTGCCATAGGCTACATAGGCTTCCATTATTACCAGACAGGAGATTTCCTGTACCGTGGCGTTTCACTGAAAGGCGGAACCACCTTGACATTGCCAGATGTGCCAAATGTAGATGTTGCCTCGCTTCAAGCTGGCCTCAGCAGTAAATTTCCTGACCTTGAGATCTCGACAAGGACATTGACTGAGGCGGGAGTGCAGAAAGGTATCATCTTGGACACTGCCGCAAAAGAGAAAAAAGATCTTGATGATATCATAAGCGCGCTGAGAGAGAAGGGCATAAAGACAGACAACATAAGCGTGGAGACTGTGGGATCTTCATTAGGAAAAGATTTCTTCAAGCAGGCTATGCTATCCCTTTTATTTTCATTCCTCTTGATGGCGATTGTCGTCTTCATCACATTCAGGGACATCATCCCATCATTCTTCGTCGTTCTCGCGGCTTTCTCTACAATAGTGTGCAGCTGGGCTGTGGTTTTGGCTATGGGCACGAATCTCTCAACAGCAGGCGTAGCAGCGTTCATCATGCTGATACTTTACTCAGTAGACACAGACATCCTGCTCACAACAAGAGTCCTGAAGAACAAGGAAGGAAGCTTGCTTGAAAGGACATTGGATGCAATGGCGACGGGCATGACGATGTCATTGTCGGCACTTGCAGTAACTCTAGTCGGATTTTTCCTTTCACAGTCAGATGTGATCAAGCAGATAATGATGATATTGTCAATAGGCCTCGTTTTCGATATCCTCAACACATGGATACAGAACGCAGGCATATTGAGATGGCACATGGAAAACAAGGCTAAGAAGCATGAATAGAATTAAGCAGACATTCAAGAGCGTCAGGGTAATCATCCTTGTAGCTGTGCTGCTTATAGCCCTTTTTATCATCAGGCCTTATCCTGGAAGAGAAGGGGTCGCGATAGCCTCAGTGGCGAAAAACAGCTCCGCTTATGATGCAGGGATAGAGAACCCAAAGCCTAACGTCGCACCTATGAACCGGGAAGTGCTTACGAAGCTTGATGGCAGAGACATCGCTGATGTTGCTGCATATAATATTGCTTTGAAAAGTTTGAGGCCCGGCAAGACGGTGATTATCGAAACTAATAGCAGGGCATACAGCGTTCGCGTTAGGGATAAGCTCATGACTTATGTGCTTCCAGAGCTTGAGAATAAGACGGTGAATGTCACAGAGTTCTATAATGCAACAGTCAACGGAAGCACAAAACTGATGAATAGGACTTTCGAGAAAACAATTACGGTCAACAAGACAAGGACTGAATCGCTTGGCCCAGAAGATATAGGATTAAGAGTACTACCTGCCCCGACATCCAACATAAGGCAGGGCCTTGACATCCAGGGCGGCACAAGAGTCCTTCTAAAGCCTGAAAGGGAGCTTACAGTTGATGAGATCAACCAGGTAAATGAGAATATGAAGCAGAGGCTGAATGTTTATGGCCTAAGCGATGTCATAATCACAGATGCAGTGGACTTATCAGGACACCAGTTCTTCCTGATTGAGATAGCAGGCCTTAACGAAGAAGAGGTCAAGGAGCTCCTCTCAAGAGAAGGGAAGTTTGAGGCCACAATAGGCAAGACAACAGTGTTCGCCGGCGGCCAGGACATAACTTATGTATGTAGGAGCGCGACATGCTCCGGCTTAGATCCACAGAGGCCATGCCAGCAGAACGGCAACCAGTGGACCTGCGGCTTCTATTTCCAGATAACATTGACACCAGAGGCAGCGAAGAGGCAGGCTGACGCCACAAGGAATCTTGCTGTTGTATCTGTAGATTCAAGCGGTAATAAGCTCAGCGACAGAAACCAGATATTGAACCAATCAATAAACCTTTATCTTGACAATAAGCTTGTCGATAAGCTCAACATAGGAAAAGATTTGAAAGGCAGAGAGGTAACAAACATCCAGATATCTGGCGGCGGATCAGGCCCGTCAAAAGCTGAAGCGGCTTTAGAATCATTGAAGAGCATGAAGACTTTACAGACAGTTCTTATAACAGGAAGTTTGCCTGTGAAGCTTGAGGTTGTGCAGACGAACACGCTAAGCCCAGTCCTAGGAAAAGTTTTCCTTGACAATGCATATCTTATTGCGCTCATCTCAATGCTTGTAGTTTCAACTATCATATACATAAGATACAGGCATCTTGAGATCGTCATACCGATAATAATAACGATGCTTTCAGAGGTTTTCCTAACCCTAGGATTGGCAGCTTTCATAGGGTGGAACATAGACTTGGCGGCGATAGCAGGAATAATTGTGGCTGTTGGAACTGGCGTCGATGACCAGATTGTCATAACAGACGAGGTTCTGAAGAAGGGCAAGGAGACGACATTGACGATAAACTGGAAGGAGCGCATAAAAAGAGCGTTCTTCATAGTGTTCAGCGCCTACTTTGTCACGGTGTTCGGCATGATCCCATTATTCTTTGCTGGCGCTGGCCTGCTGAAAGGATTTGCGATAACCACAATACTTGGCGTGTCAGTAGGAGTTTTCATAACAAGGCCAGCATATGCGGCAGCCTGCGAAGCCTTGCTGAAAGAATAATTATATAAACTAGTTTTTTTCATCCTTTCTTATGTCTGATATTGTTGTGATATCATTAGGAGGATCCTTGATTGCCCAGGATTCCATAGGTCTAAAGTTCCTTTCTGGTTTCAAGAATCTTGTCTTGAAGCATAAAAACAAGAAGTTCATCATCGTCTGCGGCGGCGGCAAGCCGGCAAGATTGTATCAGGATGCGGCGAGGACAGTTTCAGGAGCTAGGGACAGGGACTTAGATATGATAGGCATTCTTGCGACAAGGCTTAATGGCGAGCTATTGAGGGGGATTTTTGGGAAGGATGCGCATCCTAAAGTCCTTTATTACCCAAAAGATGTGCGCAAGACGAAGCAGCGCATAATCATAGGCGCGGGCTCAAGGCCCGGCTCAACGACAGACTTAATGGCGGTGCAGTTCGCTGCGGCCAACAAGGCAAAAATGGTCACGAATCTCACAAACACAGAATATGTCTATGACAGGCACCCCAAGCTTAAGGGTGCAAAGCCGATAAAAAAGATAAGCTGGTGCGAATTCAACGCAAAATTTCACAATGACAGGAAGCCAGGGATGCATTTCCCCTTCGATCCTGTGGCTTCGAAGATGGCAGAGAGATTGAAAATAAAGGTAATGATAGCCGGCCCTAACGTTCCAAATTTTGAGAAAATCCTTTCTGGCAAGCCATTCAAAGGCACCCTGATACAATAAACTTTATATAGACACTTCTCCAATAATAGATTATGCTCAACAGCCTTGGAAGAGACATAAAGGACATAAAAAGGATAGAAAAAGTCCTTGAGACATTGATGAAGAACGAGCTTGGTTTCTTCGTGCAGAAGCTTGACATGACAAATTTCCTGCCTTTCCATCTCCGCATACAGACTACTAGATTTTCTGACAGGAATACCAAGCCAGAGGTGTTGAGGAAGAC
>JAGVOV010000153.1 GCA_020052545.1 archaeon
CAAGCTATGAAGATGTGTGTTCTGACAAGACTAGTCATGTTGAGGTATGCCAGGTAAGCTTTGATGAAAAAGTCAAATATGAAGACTTATTGACAGCATTCTGGAATTCCCATGATCCTACACAACAAAATAGGCAAGGCCCCGATGTAGGCATCCAGTATAGGTCGGTGATCTTTTATCATAGCAAAGAACAGAAGGCACTTGCAGAGAAGTCGAAGAAAGCCATGGAAGCAAAGCTAGGCAAAGTAGCAACAACAATAGAAGCAGCGAAAGAGTTCTGGAAGGCTGAAGAATATCATCAAAACTATCTGAAAAAGAAGGGAAAGACATACTGTTAGATGTCATTCTGAAGTGGCAAAAACTTTAAAAACAATAAACAAGTTCTAGAAGGCTGTGCTTGAATCATTGATGAAGAAGGCGAGGCATGCAAAGGACTTGATTGACTCAGCCAGAGCAGTGATGCAGGACTGGAGCGCAGTCTATGCCAAAGAGAACATAACACCTGACTTTAGGGTCAAGGCTTTCGGTGAGATAACGCCACCGATGCTGCAAGACATAACCACATTAGTCTTAGATGTCGATGGCGTCCTGACAGGCTACAGGGAGACAGATGTCAGATTCCCTAACACGGTGAAGCAGCTGAGCCAGAAATTCAAGACTTACATAGTGTCAAATTCCGGCGAAGACAGATACAGGCAACTTGGAACTATTATGGAATTCTTCAATATCCCAATCCTGACAATGTACCAGTCAGCTGATGGAAGCATAAACATCTACAGGGCGCTGCAGCATGGCTGGGATGTCATTTGGACGGAGAAAGGCATTGAGAAGATCCCGATAAAGAACAAGATAAACGCTTATGACAGGAAGAAGCATTATGGCGATGTGCCTGAAGAGCTTGCAGAGCGCTATCCTGGCGTCAAGTTCAAGAAAGTGAAGAAGCCGAACACAGCGTTGGCAGATTACGTCAAGATCCTGACAGGAGCGAGAGGCGGGGAGATTGTATATATCGGCGACAGGCTGTCAACAGAGATAAGCATGGCCGGCCAGACGGGCTCGAGAAAGATTTTGGTAGATGAACTGAAAGGAAAGAGAGAAGAGCCATTGAGCATAAGGCTTTTCGGCAGGCCAGTCGAAAGATATTATGCAAGGAAATACAAATTGAACGCTTACTGAGCCTCTTCCGCAAACTGCTTGATAGCCTCAAAATTCTCCACAATCAGCTTTGCCTTTGCCTTCCCGAACGAGAAAGGGAACTTGTCGTCAGCGGTCCTCTTCAGCACTATCAACTTGTTTCCTTTAAATTCTCCATATTCTATCATTTTATCACCAAGAAAATGGGAAAAAAGGATTTATTTAAGGCTTGCTATGGAAAGATTTATATATTAGTTAGTAATTATTAGTTATAAGTTAATAACAGAAAGTGATTAAAATGCAAAAAATGATACATTCGCCAACATTGAGGACAATATTAATGGTTGAAAATGCTCTTAAAAAATCGGACAATAGCTTAATCAAGATCGCAGAACTGAAGCGTTCTCTGCCTAAACAGGTCAACCATACAGTATTGATGGAGATATTGCGATATCTTGAGGAAAGCCATAAGATAGCCGTAAGCCTTGATGGCATAGTCTGGATACATAATCCAAGACTTTTGAAAGCCATCAAAGGAAGAGAGCTGTGAATAAGGTAATAATAGTTGAAGAGGCGGACGAAGTTTACTCGTTCTTGTTAAAGTCAAAGATCAAGGAGCATAGATCAATAGCCAACGCAATAACAAGAGATGTTGGATTGTTAAGGGTGAATTTCAGAGTTGGGCAACAAATCAGGAGAATCTTAATACCTAATTATTACAAAAAGCGCTACTTTGCAAGCACTCTTTTTAGGATTGGGCTTCCTTGTTATTGGAGATTATTATACACTGTTGTCGGGACGCCAGAAGGATTGTCAATCTATATTCTCAGCATAATTGACCACAAAGAATACGATAGAAAATTCGGCTATTGAGCTTTTGGAATGAATAAATATTTATAACATCTCTACCTGTAATTTTCCATGAGTCTATCATGCGGCCTTGAGAGCGAGAAGATGATTCTTGACGCTGAAGGCAATGTTGCGAGCGCAGCCGATAGGTTCATCAGGCTCTACAAAAGGCTTTTTAACATAAAGCTCGGCAAGGAACCGGGAAAGCACATACTGGAATTCAACTCGGAGCCCGGGTTCAGCATCTCAGAGACTTTTTTAGACTACCTTGAGAAGCTTTCCAAGATATCCGAGGATATGGAGGGCAAAGGCCATTCATTCTTCCCGTTGGCCACATATCCGGCAAGCTTCACGCCTATCGCGAGAAAAAAAAGGTTCTACACTTACCAGAACCTCATACTGGGCGAAAGCGCCTTCTTCGGTGAGAAGATGATGATACCAAGCCTCATCGTAGGCTTTCATTTCCATGTGTCGCTGCCGAAAAGATCCTACAACCCGATAAAGAGATTCATAAAGAAATCTGCTGACGACAGAGCTTTTCTTGCAGGAAGGAACATGATGATAGCCATGGACCCCGCACTTACAGCTTTCATGCAGTCAAGCCCCTTTGTCCAGGGGAAGAACATCTCGAAGGATTCACGGATAATGCTTTACAGGGGCGGCCTCCACGATGAGGGAATGTACGCAAATGTCCCGATATTGGGATCGCTCCAAAGCTATCTCTACACAATCCAGGACTTCTTTAAGCTTGTCGATGATAGGAATGCTACGCTCCAGAGGCTTCTCAGGGAGCATGACATAAATGTCAGGATAAGCAAGCTCGGCAAGAAGCTCGATTTCTGCTGGGCGCCTATAAGGATAAACAAGATAGGCACATATGAGCAGCGCGGCATGGACTCAAACCTGCCTAGCTATGAACTGGCCTCCGGGATGCTGATAAAAGCAGTCATGGATAGGATAAGCAAAGAAAAGCTCGAGGTTGTGCCATCGAAAATAGGGATTGAAAATCCTTTTCTTGTCGAAGAAGAAAAAGTGCATGTGCCTGAAGAAGGCTTCCTGCTTGATGTGCTGCAGAGGAAAAGCGCAATGCACGGCCTTGAGGATGACTATGTCTTCAGATATACCAAAAGCCTAAGGAAGTTTGCCAAATCAAATAGCAAAAGCCTTTTCAGGATAGATGAGATGCTTGAGACAAGGAAGACGATGTCTGATAAGATAATTGACATGGCTTCGAAGAACGGCTGGAAGGATGGTGAGGATCTCAACACAGAGATTGCGAGGCTCATAGGCCTCAACATGTCAAAAGAGATGAAGCGCGACATAAAAATTGCATCAGGACTTCTTTAAAGGTTTCACTGTTATCAAGACAATCTCATTCTCGCTGCCAAGTCGCATAGGCGGGCCCCATGTCCCTGAGCCGAAGCTTGTGTAAAGATACTTTCCATCAAGCTCATAAAGGCCGTGGATCCTTGAGAAGAACATTCTGACGATAAAGTTGAAAGGGAATATCTGGCCATTATGGGTGTGGCCAGAAAGCTCCAAATCAACACCTTTACTGACAGCATATTCGAATGAATCTGGCCTGTGATACATCAAGACAGTAAATTTAGAGGAGTTGAACTTTATTGAAGGCAGGACTTTCTCAACTTGCTTCTTGCTCTCTGCGTCGTCAATGCCGATTATGTTGATGCCTGCAGAGATGGCTGAAGCGTTCCTCAAGACCTTGACTTTTGTGTCTTTCAGTATCAGAAGAATATTCTCGATGCCGGCAAACTCCTCGTGGTTGCCGATAGACAGATAAATTGGTGCTTTGATGTTGTTTAGGGCTAAAAATTCTTTAGCGTTATAATCTTTCATCCCATCAAATAAATCCCCCGTGATAAGCACCACATCAGGCTTGAATTCATTCGTCAAAGTAACAATCCGGTCAAGCCACGGGCCATCGCGTACAGGCCCTATATGCAGATCAGAGAGTTGCACAATCCTCAGCTCTTTGCTAAGCTTTGATGATTCAATGGTTATGCTGTTTGTATGAAGGAATGAGGCGTTGATGATTGAGTAAGTTGTTAAAATTAAGATTATAGAAACCAATATTATCCCCGGATTTTTCAATCCAAAACCAAACGGCGTCAGCAAATCGTGCACACCAAACACAAAGATTGCAAGTAGCAAGATGCCCATCCAGACTGATGCTATAAGATAAACTACCCTGGTGACGCTTCCCGGGAATGCCGACTCAAGCCAGTTTGCTATCAGGTAGGAAAGAGTGGCGAAGATGAAAATAAAGTAAAACACAACATTCTTTTCAAGCCTGAAGAAACTGTAAAGCCGCCCGATGACATAGTAATTCATGAAGGCATACAAAGCGAGGAAGATGAAGATAAACAACGCGAATTGAAGGGCCCTGCTCATGAAGAAATGATAAGATAAGCCATTTATTAATCTTGTGAAAGTACGCTTGCTTCCACGACAAAATCGCGGCCGTTTATCCTGACCTTATCACCAAGAACAAGCTTCCTCTTGTTCCTTGTCTCGACCTGGCCGTTGACATGCACATTGCCGCTCCTTATGACAATCTTGGCCTGGCCCCCTGTGGGCGCAAATCCCTGAAGTTTCACGAAAGCGTTGAGCTCGATGTGTGGCATAATGAATAAGAATCCAATCAAGCTTATTAATTAGTAAAGTAACTATCAAGTAGTAAATTTTATAAACAGGATTTCAATCCCAAGAAGGATGCTCGAAGAAGAGATAAAAACTATGGTGAGAGATAAAGCGAAGCTGCTCAATCTTGAATGCAAAGATGTGATGCTGACGCATCGCAAAGAAGATGGAAAATTAGCAAGATATGGCATAGACCTTCAGACAGACTTTTGGGATGGCATAATCCATCTGGAAAGCAGCGATTTTGCTGAGCTATCCGAATCTCATGCGAGCTTGGCATTGAACCAGAACTTGTCTGGCTGCAAGGATGAGCAGGCCGGAATAGCAGGCACGCTCTATTTTGCTTTTGGAAATGAGTTCATGCTTGCTCACGCCAGGGAGATGTACATAGCATACACAGAATTCTTCGCTTCCAAGACACATATCAAGACATTTGGGCAGGAAAGCTTTGACAGATACCAAATGATAGGGCTTAAAGAGTTTTCAGAAGAAATGCACCTCAATTTTTTTGCTCATCCGAAACCGATGGGAAAATCTTACTCTGTGTTCTCGATCATGAAGGAGCAGCTCAAATGCGGCCTCATGTCACAAGATCCAGGATTGATAATGCCTGGCGTCTCGATTGTAGCCGCGTCTTTCCAGGAATGCTTTGACAGGATTGACGGTTCTGGCTTATCATGGAACGAGAGGACACAAGTCTTCTTTTCTATGGTGCCAGCAACGCTGATGAAATGTAATGTTGTCGAGACTTATAAGACCGGCAGATTCTATTCAGGCCCATACCCCCAGATGAAGATGAGCGAGAGCCTTTTCAAGAAAGGCGCACTGTCCCAAAATGCGTTCAAGGTAGCCAGCGTTGTAGAAATGATGATGCAGAAAAGATACGATTCATTCTAGATTATTAATATATCCAGCTATATACCCATTACCACCCCTTATGGCAGCTCCAGCACTTTGACAGGCTCAGAGATGATCTTTTTCCTTGATTTATATTTTCCATCAAGGTCAATCCTTAAGAAAGCTTCAGTCTGCCCCACTTTATTCTGCCTTGTCAGCAGATACATGAATTTGTGGGTGTAGCTTCTCGCTATGAACATACCCTTACCATGATCATCTATTTTCGGCTTCCCTTCTTTAGTAAAAGGCGCCGGCACTTGTTTTGGATCAAAGGTCCCCTCACTCCTTACAAAGGCCATATAACTTCCATCAATATAGATCTCAGCGACAGCAGAAGGTCCCTTGACACCATACTTTTTGTTCTGCTTTATAGCATTCCTTATTATTTCATCAAGAGCAAGGTAAAAATTGCCGGCAACCTCACTATCAAAACCATAATCATCAACAAGCCTGTTTGTCACAGCCTCAAGGAGGCTTTCGTGCTTCTCTTCAGTGTAGTTGTTCCTCCTGTTGCCAACATAAAGATGATTGAAAAGGTATAGCTTACCGTCTTTGATGTTGCTCAACTCCTCAATCCACCTGGCTTGCTTGCTCATAACTTTTTTAATAGAAAGCCAATTATATAAATTTTATGGCACTTCAGGATTCCAGCACAGCCTTAGGTTTTCATTGAAGAAATCGAGCTTCCTCATGTCTTCCTTTGAGATATTGAAATCAAAGACATTGAAATTCTCTTGAATCCTCTGCCTCGTGACCGATTTTGGGATTGCGACGACATTGTGCTCGATGCACCACCTTATCATGACTTGCGCAGCAGTCTTGTTGTACTTTGCAGCAATCTCAAGCAGCTTAGGGTCTTTAAGCTTCTCCCTTCTAGTCAGAGGAGAATAAGCCTCAAGCTGTATATTTTTCTCGCGGCAGAAATCCATAAGATCCTTCTGGTAGAGGTAAGGCGAAAACTCGACTTGATTGACTGCCGGAACAACTGTGGCTATTTTGAGGAGTTCTGTTAAATGTTTAATCGTGAAATTACTCACCCCAATAGCACGAGTCTTTCCAGCATCAAGGATCTTCTCCATCTCTTTCCAAGTATTGTTCCTGACGCCAGTCACAGGGAAATGAATCAGATACAAATCAACGTAATCAAGCTTCAGCCTTTTCAGGCTTTGCTCAAATGCAAGCTGCGGATTGCCATGGTCGGAATTCCATAGCTTTGTCGTGACAAAGATCTCTTTTCTCGGGATGCCGCTCTTCTTTATCGCCGCGCCCACACTTTCTTCATTGCCGTAGATAGCAGCTGTGTCGATGTGCCTGTAGCCAGCCTCAAGCGCCCAAGAAACAGCGTCGTGGCATTCTTTGCCTTTGTTGCTCTGCCAGGTCCCAAGTCCAAGGATAGGCATCTCAATTCCATTATTCAGCTTGACTTTTTCAACCATTTTCATCAAAGAAATCCTCGCTCAGTAAAATATTTTTCTGGTCTTTTTTCTCCCTGAAGCTTCTGGGAACATATATCTGTTCCCTTGTCATAGGATTCTCGCCGGTGTAATACATCGCGGTGCTCAATGTTCCGGGTGTCGG
>JAGVOV010000124.1 GCA_020052545.1 archaeon
ATCTTTTTATGTTCCTCATGACCAAAACTTTCTTCTTTCTTCGGTCCGGCAAGCCCGACCAAAGCCAAGAATGGCTCAAACAGGCTCTGCTTGGGCGCTTTTTCTTCTTTCTCGACTTTCCTTTCCATATCTTCCCCAGCTTCCTTCAAGTATTTCTCAAGCTCTCCGCCCAATGCTTCCATCGCAGCCTGGACGCTTGAATCGATGCTGGCAAGCAGCTGCAGATCCTCTTCCTTCTTCATCTCCTTATAAGCCTTGATTTCTTCCTCAGTCCAGATATAGCCCCTTAATCCAACTTCCATCCTGCCGACATGAAGAGGACCACGGTTGTAGCCTTCCTGCACATACGACATCTGCGGCTTTGTCCTGAATTCAAACGTGGCAAGGATGCAAACTGTCAGGTCAACCTCATGGTCAAGATGCTTCATCGGATGCTTGAACAATATCTCGACCTCTATCATTGAGTTTTCGAAGGCGCTGACTATGTCCGGCTCATCAAACTTTGCCATATTCATGTGCAGCCTCCTGATGTTCCTCAAGTATGGCTTGACCCAGTTCATGTACATCTTTATGATGTCATAATGCTGTCTCAAGTACTTCAATGTGAAAATCCTCTTCGCCTTCAATTCCTTGTACGTGGCTTTTTTCCATTCAAGATAAGTCCTCAGCTTCCTTTTTAGGACTTCCTTGACCTTGTTGTTGAACTCGAGTTTGTCTACTGCGCTGTCGACCTCTTCAGGTGTCCTTGGGTGCACAGAGAAAAAAAGGTCAGGTAGTGTGGCGAATCCTAATTCTCTTGCCATTCCATATACTGAGGCCGGATTCTTGCTTCCCTGCTCGACAAGATCTATCCATATGCCCTTTAGTGTAATTTCGGCGCTCTCCCTGCTCTTGCTTCCAGGATTGAAGCTGTCTTCGTAGAAATTCAGGCGCTCATCTATTATCCTCAATTCTCTCACCAGCTGGAATAGCTCTTTCACCATCTTCCCTACAGTGGCGAGGAACTGGCTCACCTTGTCCTGCTGCAGGCCGAGGCGCTGCTGACTTACCCCAAAGAAAGCGCTGTTTTCTGCTGCCGTGAAGACATCAGTTATCTTATCCACATAGGGGAAGCCGTATTCTTCTCTTATGTAATCGAGCACGTGGAAGTAGCTTTCTTCTATGCTGACATTGAAGCCTTCCATGACCCATCTGTAGCGCCTGGCTGGCTTCGGAAATCCTGTCTTGCCCCAGATGTGGTCCTCAATCTCCATGACCTCTTCTTTGAATTTGTATTTTTTGAGAAGCTTCGATTTATCAATATCGCCGTTTTTGGCGCGTATCACCTGCTCTTCCGAGCCCTCTTTTTCTTCAGAACGTCCTTCGGCCATCTTTTGAGAAATTAGGGAGAAAGTGGTTTAAATATGTTATGGTTTAAGGTAATGCTTTAATTCAGCTATGTCTTTTATCAGTATATCAGGTTTTCTTTCAGTCATCTTCTCTTTGGCATCTTCAATCCTTGGGTCCGCTATGCCGACAGTGAAGCAGCCTGCTTCCATTGCTCCGGAAACATCATCAGAAGCATCGCCCACGAAAGCGATTTGTCCCAGATTGAAGCCGAACTGCTTGGCCACATAGCTAAGGTGCGGCAGGCCTTTCCTGAAGTCGCCTTTGTTTCCCAGGATGATGTCAAAATAGCCATCTAAAGGATACATAGTCAGTGTCCTTGTGAGATCATCCTGCGGCACCGAGCTGTTGAGGAAAAGCCTATGACCTTTTTTCGCAAGATCAAGGGTTTCAATCGTGCCGGGAAAAAGCCTTAACCCATTGTTTATGTAAAAGGAAGTGAAGGAATCGCTCCATTCTTGCAATTGTTCTTTGCTCAGTTCTGGCAGCCCAAGCTCCTTCTGTACAATACCAAGCTGATAGAAGCGAGAATTTCCTCTTGTTGAGATGTAGATCTGCTTGAGCTTCTCTAATCTGTCTCCGATGTCATAATAGCGCATCGTCGCCCTGGAGAAAGCCTCTGTCTTGGCCCCCATACTGTCGACCAAAGTACCGTCCCAATCAAAGCCAATGGCTTTGATATTATCTGGAATAAAATTCATTTCAGCACCGGCTCCATGTCCTTTGTGTATTTCCAAGGAGCATGGCCAAACTGTATGATCAAATCAACTCCAAGATGCTGCGTCTCAATTGGAAAATCGCAGGCGCCAAATGCGCTGCCGGCCCAAATCAGGAAGCGAGCTTCAGTCTCTTTCTCCAGCCTATCAACAATGTTCTTTGCCTCTGGCTTCAATCCATCAGCGAGCTGGATAAGGACGAGCTTCGCCTTCGTCTCTTTTATCTCCTGAACAGCTTTGTCAAGCTCAAGGTCATATTTCATATGCCTTGGTAGTCACCAAGGTGTTATAAATTTAACTCATTGTTCCCATATTAACATAATATATTTATACACCCTGAGGACAAAAGCATAACTTTCGTGGGGATTGATAAGATAAATGACATTATTTGAGGTGAAGAACAGTTCTATCGAAGCGCTCGTCAGCGATTCAGCAGCGTTCCTTGAAGGATTCAGGCATTTCTGGGATGAGACAGTGATTAATGCTAACGGAAAGCCTATTGATGGCAGCCAAATTGAGCTTGCACGGCAGCATCTGCTCCCTAGCGCCATCGGATTGGAGGCACAAGCTGACCTCCTTGGCCGGCTGAACGGCCAAGCATCTTATTTTGACCATCTTGTCAGGAGGGACATTGCTGAGAAAGTCCGCGGCATAAGGAGTTATCTAGATTATTATTACGGCGGCCAGCAAAGAAAGGTTTCAAGCATAGATGGCCTGATGAATGCACTCTTCAGCTACAAGAGGAACTTTACATCAGATTTCAAGAACAGCTTGCTGAATTTTGACACTGAGAGAAAAAAGAGGTTCCTGCAGTTTTCCTTGCCAAAAGAGCTGGAGAGAGACAGGAGGGAATTCTATCTGAGGCTGGCCATGCCCGCAGTCTTCCAGGAATTTAATGATTATGCTTCCAGAGAACTGAGGTTTGCCGGACAAAAAAAGGCTGATCCTTTCGGCCACGTCAATATCATTGTGGAGAACCAGTATGATTGGAGCTCTATC
>JAGVOV010000134.1 GCA_020052545.1 archaeon
CACTAATACAGAGGATAAAATGAAATTTGATGAAATGGGTTTAGACAAGGCTTTACTTAGAGCCACAGCAGATATGGGTTACACTGAGCCGACAAAGGTGCAGGAGCTTTCCATCCCGATATTGAGGGCTGGAAAAGATCTTATTGCGCAGAGCGAGACAGGTTCAGGAAAGACTGCAGCATTCGGGCTGCCGATACTTGAGAAAATCCAAAACAACGGCAGAATACAGGCGTTGATAGTTGCCCCTACAAGGGAGCTTGTAGATCAGATAGGCAAAGAGCTGCATAAATATTCGAAATACAGGCGCACCAGCATAGCAGTTGTCTATGGCGGCGTCTCCATGAGTCCTCAGATAGAAAAGCTGAGGAGAGCTGAGATAGTTGCTGCGACACCAGGCAGATTGCTCGATCATATGAGACAGGGCAACATAGACCTATCTCATGTTAAATTTTTTGTGCTTGATGAAGCTGACAAGATGTTTGACATGGGCTTCATTGATGATGTGAGGATGATAGTGAGCCAGATACCGAAAGATAGGCAGACGATGCTCTTTTCTGCAACCATAGGTACAGAGATCAGGTCGCTCTCCAGGGATTATATGAGAAGCCCGGAATCTGTCACAGCCAACATCCTTGTGGACAAGAGCTTATTGAAGCAGTTCTTCTATAATGTTGATACAAGAGACAAGTTCAGCTTGCTTCTGCACCTTCTGCAGAAGGAGAATTCAAGCCTTGTCATGGTGTTCTGCTCCACAAGGTCTAACACGGACCTTATTGCTGGAAACCTCCAGAAGAACGGCGTGAAAGCGATGCCGATACATGGAGGGCATACACAGAACAAGAGGCTTAAGATACTTGAGGATTTCCACAAAGGAGAGCTGCATGTCCTTGTGGCGACTGATGTGGCTGCGCGCGGGCTTGACATCAAGAATGTGACACATGTATACAATTATGACATCCCAAAGACAAGCCAGGAATACATCCATAGGATAGGCAGGACTGCAAGGGCAGGAAAGTCAGGGAAAGCCATCTCCATATTGGCAGAGCGCGACCATGACAATTTCAGGAGCGTCTGCAGAGACCCGACCTTGAACATCGAGCAGCTGTCAATGCCGCAGTTCAATCGCGTCCCATTTATAAGATTCAGGGAAAGGGATGAAAGAGGAGAGAGGCGCGGCTACAAGAGCCACGATCGCGGCTATGGGCCTAATAGGGGCAGCGGCAGCGGTGGAAGATTGCCGAGCGGCAACCGCAGCTACGGTGACAGAAGGCCGAGCGGCGGTAGTAGCGGCTATGGCGGAAGACCGTCAGGCGGCAATCGCGGCTACGGTGACAGAAGGCCGAGCGGCGGCGGCTTCTCCAGATCAGAAGGCTCAGGACAAGAAGGTAGGAGCGAAAGAAGCGAAAAGATACCCTCCCACTGGAATGTCAATAAATAAGCCTCAGCGCGTTTTGAATTTCATCAGTGGTCAGACGGGGATAACGTCATCATCGGCAATGTTAGAATTAATCGCTTTATATAAAAAACTTCCTCTGGTTATGTTTCAATGCAAGATTGTTGTCCTTATTCTTTGCCATAAACGGCAAAAAATATAAACTGAGGTTTCTCTTAGGAAACCTATGAAAATAAATACTGAGGTTTCTCCGAAGATACCTATGGAATGCAAAGTGCTCGGGATCCAGAGCCTTATGGGCAAGAAATGGACAATACGGGTTCTTGATGAGCTGAACGAGAAGAAAGTGCTGAGCTACAACAGGCTTGAATCAAGCATAAAAGGGATAACGGCGAAGCTTCTGGTCAAAAGGCTGAATGAGCTCAAGGATGGCGGCATAATCGAGAGAAAGATAGTGAACAACAAGCCGCTGAAGGTCGAGTACAGGCTCACAAAGATGGGCAAGGACCTTCTCTTGGTTGTGAAGAAGCTAAAGGATTGGGGCATAGAATACAATTTAGTTCCAAAGAACTGCAGCAAGAACAACTGCAACGCGTGCCTGAATGAGAAGAGATAATAGAGAACCCAAGGAATATTCCTATTCTTTCTTATACATTGAAACCTTGAGGTGGTTTAATGGAAAATGAAAAAAAGATAGAGTGGACATTAAGGGTGGCCATGTTCGGCGAGTTTTTGGGCCATGGTATCTTTGCCATACAACTGAAGACGCATTTCCTTGAGATGCTGACGGCATTTACTACCCTAAGCGGGACCACGGCGAATTATGTGATGACTGCTATAGGAATCTTAGATGTCCTAGTGGCAATAACAGTGCTGTTCTATCCATTCAGGCTGCTGCTGATATATGGGGCAGTGTGGGCATTCTTGACAGCA
The DNA here is from genome assembly GCA_020052545.1 of archaeon. Classification (GTDB taxonomy): domain Archaea; phylum Nanobdellota; class Nanobdellia; order Woesearchaeales; family JAGVOV01; genus JAGVOV01. The sequence continues at coordinate 2,327 of JAGVOV010000134.1, forward strand.
TTGGCAAGGCCGATAGCAGGAGACTCATTCTGGGACTTCGTCGAGAGATGGGCGAATGTAGGCGTCCCGCTGGCGCTGCTCTGGCTGAGAGGATGGCCAAAGACATGGAAAGAATTATGGAGCTAAGCTCCATTTTTTATTTTTGTAATAAAATAAGCAAAAAGAGGCAAAATGAATTTAGTTCCGTATCAAATTGTTAGGATATTATTCCTTTTAATCGCTATTGTAAGTGTTATTGCCACAATTCTTTTAATCAAGAAGATGCGCGCAAAGTCAAAGAAATGGCGTGCACTTCACCTGATTGAGACTGAAGCCATCGTCCTCCTGATAACTTTGTTCATCGGCCTTTTCGCGGGTGTCGCCTACAGCGGTTTCCCTTCACTGCCGATGTTCGTCAAGACCGTAGGCCCCGGTGCTGGACCACAGCTGCCTCTGTCATCGGCCTTCAAGTTCTTGATGAACATGAATAATTTCGACAGGGTCAAGGATATCGCCGCAGATCCGAACAAAATTCCTGCTCCGATAACTAGGAAGACGCCAGATATCGTTAATCTGACCCTGACCGCAAGCGAGGTTCTGGCAGAGATCAAGGACGGCACCACTTTTAATTATTGGACTTTCGACAATCAGGTGCCTGGGCCTTTCATAAGGGCCAGAGTCGGAGATACAATACAGGTCAAGCTGATAAACAAGAAAGGCAATTTGCATGAGCACTCAGTGGATTTCCATGCGGTCAACGGCCCAGGCGGCGGCGCTTCTGTGCTGAAAGCGATGCCAGGTCAAGAGGCCGTATTTGTATTCAAGGCGTTGAATCCCGGGATCTATATATATCATTGCGCGAGCCCGCCAAGCCCGGCGATGCATATGGCCCATGGCCAGTATGGCCTCATCCTCATCGAGCCGGAAGAAGGCCTGCCGAAAGTCGACAGGGAATTCTATGTAGTTCAGGGTGAGATATACACGACAGGCAACATAGGCGACAAGGGACTGCAGGCTTTTGATGCGATGGCGATGCTTGATGGCAATCCAAATTATGTCGTTTTCAATGGGAGAGTTGGCGGCCTGACAGGAAAGATGGAAGCGAAGGTTGGCGACACTGTCAGGATATATGTTGGTAATGGTGGGGTGAATCTTATTTCCTCTTTCCACATAATAGGAGAAATATTTGACACAGTTTATCCGGAAGGTTCTATTGGAGGAGCAATGTTCCATAATGTGCAGTCAACCATAATTCCGGCCGGAGGAGCCGCAATAGTTGAATTTAAAGTTGAAGAGCCGGGCAATTATGTCCTTGTTGATCATGCTCTTGCAAGGGTCGATAAAGGCGCTTTTGGAATATTAAAATCAATAGGGATCCATAATGGAGAAATTTATTATCCAAATCCGGCAAAAATATAAAATAAAGAAGGGATGCATTAATTACTTAATTCCTGCATCTTTTTTTAATGCTGCTGCCTTGTCTGTCTTCTCCCATGTGAAGTCAGGATCATCCCTTCCGAAATGACCATAAGCTGCAGTCTTGCTGTATATCGGCCTTCTCAGATCCAGGCTTTCAATTATGCCGCTAGGCGTCAATCTGAAATGTTTCTTGACAAGATCATTTATCTTCTCTTCCGGGATCTTGTTGGTGCCGAAAGTGTCGACATTGACAGATGTCGGCTCAGCTACTCCAATGGCGTAAGACAGCTGGACTTCACATTTCTCGGCAAGCCCTGCTGCGACAATATTCTTTGCCACATATCTTGCTACATACGCTCCGCTCCTATCAACCTTGCTTGGGTCTTTCCCCGAGAATGCTCCGCCGCCGTGCCTTCCGACGCCGCCATAAGTGTCAACTATTATCTTCCTTCCTGTGACGCCAGTGTCTCCCTCAGGGCCGCCGATGACGAATTTTCCTGTAGCATTTATGTGCACTTTTGTGTTGCTGTCCATCAGGCTTCCGCAGACAGGCTTTATAACTTTATCTAGGATCTCTTTCTTCAGCTCCGCCTCGTCTATATCATCAGTGTGCTGCTGCGCTATCACCACAGCATCGATCCTCTTTGGCTTCCCGTCATGATATTCAATCGACACCTGGCTCTTCCCGTCAGGACCAAGATTCTTTATAGCTCCATTTTTTCTCACTTCTGCGAGCTTGCTCGTGAGCTTATGTGCCAAGATGATCGGCAATGGCATCAGCTCCGGCGTCTCATTCGTGGCGAAACCGTACATCATCCCCTGATCGCCTGCTCCTTGCTCCTTGCTCTTGCTCTCATTGACACCCTGAGCTATGTCGGGGCTCTGGCCGTGTATGCTCACCAAGACACCAGCATCATCGCAATCAATCCCGAATTCCGGGTTTGTATATCCAATCTTCTTCAAGGTGTTCCTCACGATTGTCTGCACATCTGCATATCCTTTTGTCGTCACTTCTCCTGCTACGACAACAAGGCCAGTGGTGGTGAGAGTCTCTATCGCGACTCTAGAAAATGGATCCTGCTTGAGCAGCTCATCAAGTATCGCATCAGACACCTGGTCACATATCTTGTCTGGATGCCCTTCTGTAACAGATTCACTCGTAACGAACGTTTTTTTCATCAAAATACACCTCAAAGCACTGGACTGGGAGGCCTTTTATAAAGCTTCTTGAACAGAATATTCCTATAAGAATAATGGCTCAGGCAGCCTTATTGGCCTTTACAATCCTTGTCCTGCCCTCGACAAACTTCTCATAATCTGGCTCCACTGGCGGCTCAAAAGCCCTTTTCCTCACAGTCTCGCCCTGCCAGATCACGCTTCCATTATCGTGGGCCTGCCTTATCCTATTGTAGATGTAGGCTTTTTCCCTATCTATTTCACCAGGATTGCTGTAAGGAACAATCCTGCCCTGCTCATAAAGCTTCAGCACCGGAAGATTCCTCAAAGGCAGGAATTCAGAAGGCATTATCCTGTAAGGCGCCATCTCAAGCAGCAGTTCTATTGTCCTGTCAGCCACCTCCTTCCATGACACGAAGTTTTCTTCTGTCTTCGGCTTCCCTATGTCTTCAGCTCTCCTGTAGAAACCCTGGCCGAATACGCCAATCTGCACTATCGCTTTGACTGCGATCCTCGCGTCTTTCAGATAATTGACGGCCTTGAGCTTGTCTTGATATGATTCAGGCTTGTTGATGAGGAAAGCAGCCTCATCATGCCCTGTCTCAACCCCCACATAGCCTCTTGTTATGCCTTCTTCATTCTTGAACAGTTTCTTCAGGTAATTCTTGTCTATCTTCTCGACGGTCCTTATCGTGTTCCTTATGCCAAAGAAAGCGCCGAGCTTCCACACCTGTGGGAATGCCTCTTTGTATAATGATACGATCTCCAGAGGATTCAGCTCGCTCTTTGCGCTTATCAGATGCCAAAGTATGTCTGAATTGTTTATGAAGCCCTCAATCAGGTCATCAAGATTATCGCCATGGTATTCTTCAAGTATGGTCCTTGCCCTCTTTATGTTCCTCTTTATCTGCGCTCCGCTGAATATCTCCATGCCGCCGCCGATTATGCAATGGCCGCAGTCATAGATGCAGCCTTCTGCTGTCGTGACAATGGGGACATGGTAATCAGAATCGCCGTCAGGTATTATGTCTCTTGGCCCCACCATCATCCTGAAATCCTTGAATCTTGCTAGCACCCTGTCGCCTGTGAAATCCCTGAACTTCCTTGCTATTGTCCCCCTATGGTCATCGGGCAGATTTTTTGCTTCAGTGTAAGCATAATCTATAAGCTGAGCCTGAAGCTGGGTATCTGTGAAGCTTGGAGACAC
>JAGVOV010000003.1 GCA_020052545.1 archaeon
AGCCTTGAGGTCCGGTGATGTTCACCCAGACCTCATCGACACTGCTTCTGTTGTCTGTCACATTAGCAGTTATGTTGACTATCGCGCTGTTATTGAACTTTGTGCCGTTAAGCGGCCTTGTTATGTTCACGTTTGGCGCCCACCAGTCTGTCATCGCAAAATATATCTTCTTCTCAGTCGTGGTCCAGCCTTGCGTATCGTTGCAGTAGAATCTGATGTTATGCGGCCCGAGGCTCAGGGAACTTGTGCGCCTCCAATAGACTTTGATCGCAGCCTTGAAAGCCATGGTCTGATTAGCTGTGCCATCAAGCGTATAGACGCAGTTCTGTTGCGTCACATAAGTATTATTGATCATTATGCTCGCGTTTATTGAAGTTGTGTTGCCATACGAAATGTTCTGCGGCCTCAATGGTGTTATCTTCAGATATCTCACAGTGAAATTGTATGTGTCATTCAGCGATATGGTGTTGAATGCAACCCTAACCTGTTTTGACGCGTTCATCAGCGCGGCGTAAACCCTATACCATCCAAGGGTAGTATTATAATCGGGCTTCCATCCATTTGCAAACCATATCTGGCTCACATTCCTTACCTGGCTCGCATTGTACTCATAGCTCTGGTTTACCCTTGTACTTTCAAGCTGCCACTTACCTATGGTCGAATTGTATTTCTGCACCTGCATCAATAGTGTGTCATTCATGCCCCAGTTGGCAAAATTCTCTATTTTTGCCGGTGTGCTCACTCTTGCAAATGTCGCGTTCCAGTATATCCAATCCTTGATATATGCATCCCCCTGGTCCATGTTTATGGCCCGGACTTGGATGCGCCTATTTGTCGATTTGTTCCATACATTCAGTATGCTAGCCTTTGTGATGACTTTAGTGCAGTTATAGTTGAATTTCCCATGGGTGCCATATTTGGCATTTAGGCCGCAGGTGTAATTATAATTGTTATAAGTTGAGCCATCATAAAGCCTTACTTCAAGATCCGGAGCCTTTGATTTCATCAGCTCTGATTTGCTAGCATTATAAGATGTCGCCTGCACATCTATCTTGACATCAGAAATTTTGGTGTAGTTACTGCCACCGAATCCAGTATAATTCGTGTAAGACTGGTTTTGGTCCGTCAGGAATCCTGGGCCCTTCCTCAGTCTGAGCGCAACAGACCATAATGGTCCGACTCCCGGATCAGGGACTGATAAGCCCCGGTCTCTCAGAGTAACATTTATGGTGTGCGCTCCGCTGGCGAGGCTTATATTCTTTATCGAGAAAAATCCGAGCCCCTCTGTATTCCGCGAAAGGACATAGTCACCATAGCCATATTCAGTCTCATCAATCCTGTACCCCAGATTCCCATTTCTCGCAAGCGAGTTTGATGAATCTCCTGAATGCAGGCCATGGACCATGACAAGGTAATTTGCGGCAGATGACACTGAAAAATTATGCTCCATCATGCTCACATTTGTAGTGCTTCCAGTGGTAGTATAAACAGAGTTGTTCTTGCCGTCATAGAAGAAAAAGTCGCTTAGCCTGAATATGCTCATCCTTGCCCTTTCTGTCTTGGCTGTCGTTGCAGCTGCCATGCCGGCATGCTCCAGCCTCATTGTGTGCAGGCCTGGTGTGAAATATTGCAGCGAGAAGAGATGCATGTCCATGTTGTCAAGCGTGTTTTCCGGAACATCCATTGTCTGGCTTACGTTGATGCCATCAACATAAAGGCCTTGTTTTATTCCGTTTGTCGTCGAGTCAGATGCGGCCTGGCTTGTTGTCACAATCATGTAATGCCCCGGATAGGTTATACTGACATTCTTCGCCAATACATCCACAAAAGTTGTGCCGCCCTGCGATGAAGATGTGTTCCTTTCGACAAAATAGTAATTGCTTGGATCAAGCTTTAAGGCCACTATCCTGGCATTCTTTATCCCCACTGTCGCCCCAGCGTTGTCCGTCCTATATGTTATGTTGAGATTATGGTTGCCTGCGCTCAGGTATTGTATCCTACTCACTGCAAATTCCTGCGCATAGCTCTCTACGTTGGTTTCATCAGGCCGTGCGCTCACGTTCCCTATCTCTTCATTGTCTATCAGGAGCTGCGCCTTCTGCCTATTCCCTGTGTTTGTGCCTCTTAACTGGGCAGTCGCAAGCACGAAATAATATCCTGTCTCCATGACAGGATTCATGCCTATCTTGTTTACATAGGCTGTGCTTACAGTTGTAGATTCAGCATCAGAGTCTATGTAATAGGCAACCGCTCCGGTGTTGTCTGTTGTTATAGAGCCATTAAGTGTCCCGGCTTCCTGGTCTGCCGATGTCCAGTTCTTATAATCCTTTAGTGTGACATTCTTTCCGTTCCCGTATCCTGTGCCGAAACCAGCTTTGAAATTTGTCTGGTTAGTCTGCAGGGAGATGGAAGCGCGCCTCCCTATGACTTGCAGGTTTCCAATCATGCTCTTGTTTGTGTTTCCGATGCCGTCTTTCAAGGTTATCTGATACTTGTAGATGCCATCAAGGCTTGTGTTAGAGAACGAATACACATAATTTTTGCCGATTAACGAAGCGAGGCCGGCGCTCGCTGCGCCATTGGGATAAGTAAGGTTTATGTATACATAAACTGTCCCAGAATTGTCGCTTACATTGGCCTTGAATGTTGCCGTGCCGTTCTTCTGCATTATCTTGTTGTAGACACTGTAATTATACAGATTAGGATTTACTGTATCGCTTTGGATTGCTATTGTCTTGTTCAGCTCAAGAGGGTTCTGCATATAATAATAATCGCCGACAACATCAGTTATGTTGCAGCTTATTGTGTGGTTCCCTACATTCACCAGGATTATCTTCCTGGAAGCCCATCCTGTCGAATTTGTGATGTTGGTTCCCAAAAGGCCGGTCTTGTTGTCCCTAAGGGTGACGCTGTAACCAGCTACAGATATATTACCATAATCCCGCACCCTGCACATTGAATAGAAAGGCTCTCCCTGGCTCACTATAGTGTCATTAAATCTTATCCTTGTGAGGTTTATTATCCCATAAAGGTCGAACCATTTGCTCGGCTTTGTGTAATTGACATATTCTGTGCCATCAATGCCATATATCCTGCTGATATTTTTCCTTCCGACTTTCCATTCAACCCCATTGCTGAAATCAAATGTGTAATTTGCCCAGCTCCTGTTGACATATTGCGGAAACGGCGTTATGGAATAGTTTGTCAGAGTCCCAGAGCCATTATGAAGCAGATATGCATATTTCAGCTGCACATTGTCTTTCCAGTAGGCAAAAGCCTTCGCTGTGTCAGTCCTGTTTATCTTCACCCCGTTTGTTATATTGACGCCATTCTTGCTCACGTTCCATTTGCTCCACCATGGCACAATTGTGTCTTTTGTCACAATCTGCCAGTCCAAATTCTGCGAATTTATCATGCTCCGATAATAATATACATTAGGATTATTTGTCTGGTTAACAAGAAGCTGGCAGCTGAAGTTCGTCGGATTGTTGATTGTCCTTGTTATGTTGAATATGCCACTGGCGTTTGTCATCCCCCAACCAAGGAAGCCTGTAGAATTATCGAATATCGAGACATTATAATTCTTTATCAATGTCCCTGTGGTGTTATCGCTTACGATGCAGGTTATGTTGGAATTTTCGCCGAAATTCAGCACGGCACCCGGTCTAGGCCCTATCACCACCTTAGCGAATCCGTAGACAGTAAGCTTGACAGTTGTGTAATTTGATTCATTCACGTTTCCAAAAGCATCAGAAGCATTAATTGTTGTCAGATTATTGACCCCTACAGAACGCAGGTCAGTCAAATTTATCTGGAATGAATTCTTGTAGAAGCTTCCGTTGAACTGCACAAATATCTTCGTGTAGTTTATCTTATCAATCTTGGTCGGATCCGCATAGTCAAGATATCGTCCGATTACCCTAACATTCCTGTTTGCCGGATTCGAGGCCCATGCATTCAGGACAGACGAATCAGATGAAGTAAGGCTGAAGTTCCTATGGGTCGCATCGCTTCCCGCTCCGAGATAGCTCCCAGGAAGATTGAAATTGGCGATTGTCACCCATTTTGTGCTGTTATAGAGCTCAAGCACAAGGTCAGGCTTTGTGGTCACTTTCGCGATGCTGGCGACCGGCGTGTATGCATCCACCTGTACGGTGACCTTTATTGAGGTTGGAGAGCTCACATAATCCTCCATAACTCTGGAAATTATCTTTGGCATCTCATTCGCGTCAGCATCGGTCTTCCATGATGTGACAGATATGTTGTCAGCATAGAACTCTTCATTGTTGCTGTTTTGCCCTGTTTTGAACCTAAACCTAAAGTTCGAAGTCATATTTGAGCTACCAAGCTTAGTGCTAAGGGTTGACATGGTTGGGTAATTGCCAGCCGGATTATCATTACAATTCACTTGTTTATCACCGGTCCAAGCACCATTGTAATAATTCATATAATAACAATCACCGGCATCCCATGTGCCTGCGCCAGTTCCCCATCTCAGTTTAAATAACGCATTAGTCTGCCCTGAAAGGTCTATATTATTCAAATACTCCAGATAACTTGGATTGCACGAATCTGAATGGAATTTCCCTACCACCAGGATGGTGTCGAAGTCAAGCTGCGGATTGTCATAATTTGCGAGGGAATCGGCAGTGTCATTGAAGTCAACCCTCGATGCGTTCAAGGCCGCGACATAGACTATTGCTGCAAGAAGATTCAATGTTGTCTTTGTGCTGCTGAACGGATTTTCTGTAAGTGCATAGACTTTCCTAGAGGTGTTTGTCCATTGCATCGTTATGTTCGCAGCCTTGATGTTGGGCTGTGTTATGTCGCGTAGAGAGACATTGAACAAGGACCATTTTGTTATGTTTGTCGTGCTTGGCTTGAATGTCGGTCCTGAGATATAAGGGCCTTTGACCTCATAGCCGCTGACAAGCACATCGTCGATTGCAAATCCCGAATTTCCGACAGAGTTGTCAGTGGCAAGTATGAACCTGATGCTTACATTCTCGTTGCCGACAAATTTAGTCAGGTTGCCAGCCTCTTTCGTCCATGTAGTCTGGTTTCCGCATGTCGCATATGTGTTATTTGTCTCCCTTGGGTTTCCTCCGCCCTGGATTATCTTGAGGTTTCCCGAGAATATCGTGTGATTGACTTTGTATGTCACTCCATTATTGGATGATATGTCAATCAGCAGAGCATCATTGCAGTGGCTCGAATTCTGCTGCTGAACCTCATATTGCCACTGCCATGTCGCATTCGCTGTTGTAAAACCCGTAAGGTTGAACATAGGAGTAGTAAGTCTCGCTTCTCTGGCAGTGGCTGCAGGATAATCAACAGTCAGATGAGGCGGCGAATCAGAGTAAGAGCTGTTGCCAGAATATGCAATAGACTTGTCAAGGCCAAAAGTGTCCGTGCCAGCAGTCACGCTATGAGTCCATCTGCTCGCGTTCGCATATCCTCCAAGCTCCATGTCATCGAAAAAAATGACACCAGCTTGTGCATAGCCCGGATCCTCAGGAGAGATATTCAAAGTATACCAGTTTCCAGGCACCGTGTCCCGTATCTTACTCCATATCCCCAAACAGCTCTGGCTCGCAAAATTCCAGTCCTTGCATTTGTATATTGCTTCCCCAACAGCGAAGATGTTCATGCTTCCGGGACTGTAGAGAAGCTTGCTTGTGTCCAGGGAAAAGGCGTTCTTCAGCTCAATCCCACCAATTGAATACCTCCTTGTCGCCAATTCTTCATACGGCATATCTATGCTTCCGTTAGAGAGGTTTAGGTTAGAGAGTTTCAAAGTCTTGCTGCCGAGCTTTATGTCAGCATTGATCCTTTTTGTCTTATTGAAAATCCCCTTGAGCTTGCCGTTTATCTGCGCATTTATCATGCTTGAGTTCTGGTCGACATTGGTGTCTTCAAGATCAAGGATGGAATCAACATCAGCTTCGCTGCTGTCTGGCAGCTTCAGCTCAACCTGCACATTCCTCCCATTTGCCTTGTTGCCGAGCTCTGTAACAAATATTATCCCATCTGTGACTTTTATCTTCCTGCTCTTTGTTGCCTTAAGTGTGTCGACCTTTATGAAGTAAGATTTGTCAAATCTGACATTGAACGACTGCATATCAGCATTGGTCAGGTTCTCATGTCTCGCTATCTTGCCCCTCACATTTTTTGATGTTATCTCTATTACTGCAGACGCCTTCTTCTGGGCCCTGATCCTTAAGATATCCTTTGCTTTAGCCACGGTCACATTGCCGCTGACTTTTATCACATAATCCAATGCATTGAAGCTTGCCAGGAAATTTGCCTTGCTCGCAAATCTTCCTTTTTCGATATTCCAGACAATTTCAGAGATGTTCACACCGAAATCCTTTTTCCTTTCTACTGTATAAGCGCTGTCAGGATATATTATGAATCCCTCGTAAAGGAAAGCACCTTCCGGAACTGTAGCTGCTGGGTTCACAGTCACGGAAAAGTTATTGCTCTTTGTGAACAGCTTCCCGTCGCTTGCGGTGAAGAATAAATCCTGCCTGCCTATGAATCCGGGCTCTGGCCTGAGCATGACAAGGCCGTCTTTGATTATTATGTTCATCCCTTTCACTTGACTCACATTGAAGCTCAGCTTATCTGCGTCGTAGAAATAATCGTAAAGATTGATGAGGTTCGTGAGGCCATCTATTGTAAGGTTCTTTATCTTCTGCCTCACGCTCAGGTTCTGCAGCCTTACGACACCGTTGCCGTACACTTTTATAGGCACATAGACTGTTATGTTAGGCTGCTTCAGCAGATAGCTGTTGAGCTGGCCTGTGAAATCTATTTTGATGTTGCTCACATTCACAAAATCAATACCATCATTGCCTATGTCAATGTCAACATCGCTGCCTCGGACGAAGACCGTTGCAGAGTCTGCCCTGACATTCTTCGCTATCTTTATGTATGCTGTGTCCGAATATTTCACCGCAACTGCGGCTGTCGCTAGAAGAATGACAAAAAGCACCCCGAGCAAAATCTTCTTTCTCATGTTTTCTCTATC
>JAGVOV010000069.1 GCA_020052545.1 archaeon
CATGAAGCTCCCTTGCTATTTTAGAAAAGTACCATGTGTGCCACATAGAGGCGCCTAAAAGGTCGAATGGCCTTGAAAGATAAAAGATCCATTTTCTAAGTATCATGCGAATTCTGCAAGCTGCTTCTGGTTTATGTTCAGCACATCAAGCTTCGCCTGCAGCTCTCTGAATTGGCTTTCGACAACCAAAAAGACGCGGTTATTTATGTAGCGTTTCAATATAGGGACGCCTTTCGCAATAAGATTGCCGATAGCATACTGCACAGCAGCTTCAGAAAGCTCGGTCCTCTTAGATATGTCAAGATAGCATACTGGCTTCTCTGTTGCATACAAGGCAAGAAAAACCTGTTTCTCCTCGCTTGACAGGAAAGATGCTTGCTGTTTAATTTGTTTTTCGAACATCAAGAAAAGCTCATCAATCCTTTCATTGAGCTTCTCAAGCTTCGAATGGATGTCAGAGAAATGGTCATTGAAGCTCTGTATCTCCTGAGTGTTCTCGTTGATGCACGCAAGATGCTCATCGAATTCTGATTTTATTGCCTTGAACGCTGTCTTTATCTTAGATTCCATCTGTATCATGTCGTTGATCAAAATCACCCCAAATGTCGACGATAATCCGTCTTAACTGATCCCCCCAAATGAAGATTTAAGCTAATCAAAGTGATTTAAATACCTTTGCCAATACTTTGGAATACTTTACCATACCGCAAGGAATAAATAGAGGGGAAAAAAGGAGCAGTATATGAAACTCCACTATGACCATGAGCATTACCCGAAATATTGCCTCGGAATCCTTGCTCTTGTATGGATAATCTGCGCAATAAAGCCATGGGACACTTTCGACTGGATGCTTGAGAATGTCCTTACCATAATTTTTGTTGGCCTGCTGATATGGAGCCACAAGAAGTTCAAGCTCTCAAATCTTTCATACACGCTAATAACGATTTTCTTGATATTGCACACGATAGGCAGCCATTACACTTATGCAAAAATGCCGTTGCTTGACTGGCTTTGGCCGCTTATCGGAGCGACGCGAAACCAATATGACAGGATCGTGCATTTCTCCTTCGGCCTGCTGCTTGCATATCCAATAAGGGAAGTTTTCCTGAGGATAGCTGATGTGAAAGGGTTCTGGGGTTATTATCTTCCTTTTGACGTGACGGCCTCATTCTCTGCGATCTACGAGATCATAGAATTTCTGACAGCTGCTGCTGTGAGCCCTGAACTTGGCTCTGCCTATCTCGGGAGCCAGGGAGATGAATGGGACGCGCAGAAAGACATGCTGATGGCGATAACAGGAGCTTTCATAGCGATGTGCGTCACGGCATCTGTGAACTGGCGCATCGACAGGAAGTTCGGGAAAGAGATGTCGGACAGCTTTGATGTCAAGGGAAAGAAGCCGTTGGGCGAAGAAAAGATCGAAAGCCTGCTGAATGGGAAAAATTAACCGAAGACTTCTTTTATCATCAATTCTCTTTTCTTCAAAGGGATTGGCTGGGAATTCACTATGGCAAAAACCTTGTTGAGCTCTTTTTCGAGATCTCTCATCCTTTTGACAGTGATGTTCTCCTCACAAGCCACAGGAGTTATGCCGAAGATGTTGCCGCCCGCAGTCATCATATCCTTTGTAGCGTGAAATGCCTCGTCCCTCTCCATGCACATCGTGACATAGCAGCTGTCTTCCGGATGCCTGTAAGCCATTATTCCTGCCATAAGTGGAAGAACGCTGCACGCTTTAAAAATTTGACTGCCGTTTTTTTCCTTTCCTAAGAGATGGCAGAAAAGTTTTTAAAGCCGTCTTCATTATGCAATGCTAACAAAACCATCGGGGTGGTATGATGCTAGGAAAATTGCTTAAAGGATGGGATGGATATGCGACAGTGCCTTTGCGTTTTGCAGTCGGTCTGGGATTTATTGCGCACGGCCTCGGGAAGTTCGGCAGCTCTCCTGGCCTCGATGGCTTCACAGGTATGCTGACTGGCCTCGGTGTTCCGGCGCCAAGCTTCTTCGCGTTTTTAGTTGCCTTGATTGAACTGGTAGGCGGTGCATTCGTCTTGCTTGGCCTGTTCACAAGATATTCAAGCGCATCGCTCGCAGTAGTGATTGTATTTGCCATAGTGCTTGTCAAGATATCTAAGGGATTCATGGCTGTGTGGGAACCTGACTTGCTATATCTTGCAGGCGCATTAAGTCTTGTTTTCACAGGCGCAGGCAACTGGAGCATCGATGAAGCTCTTGGATGGGATTATTAATCCCTCTTTTTTATTCATAATTAATATAAACAACGCAGCTGATTCTTTCCTTCATGGAAAAGTTGTCGAAATCTGGCCTGGCAATAGCGTTGTCGAGGCTCAAGACTTTTGAGGACGCGGACCATGAGAAAGAGCAGTATGCGACAGATTCTGAGATAGCTGCCGAGATACTCTGGAATGCTTTTATGGCCAACGATCTCCAGGAAAAAGAGATAGCAGACTTAGGCTGCGGCACCGGCATCCTTGGCATCGGGGCTTTATTGCTGGGCGCCAAGATGGTGTATTTTGTCGATATCGATGGAAAAGCTTTGGACATACTACGCGAGAACCTTGACAGCATAGAGAAAGAGACAGGAAAATTCGCCAATTTTGAGATACGGCAGGAGAGCATGATACAGTTCAGCAAGAAAGTCGACTTGGTTCTGCAGAATCCTCCTTTTGGGACAAGGGTGAAGCACGCCGATCGCGAGTTTCTAGAACACGCCTTCAAGATGGCTGACCGCGTCTATAGTTTCCACAAGACCGAGACAAGGGACTTCATAACAGATTTTTCAAGGCAGAAAGGCTTCAGCATAACGAATTATTTTGAGTTCTCCTTCCCTTTGAAACAGACAATGAATTTTCATGACAAAAGGCTGTACAGGATCAATGTCTGCTGTTTCAGATTGGAGAAACAAGTCATTGCAGAGTGATTTTTCTCAATCCCAAGTACGTTCTGCTGCTTGCCAGTGCTCATTGCCGACGCATTTAGCGTACTTAGGCTTGAGGATTTAAGTCGTTTCTTCCAGTATTAAACCACACAAACATTTATAAAGCAACATTTCATCCCAGACAGCATGGAAATAAAAGTCATCGAGGAAAGCCCGAAAAAGCTCATCTTTGAGGTCAAGGGTGTAGGACACAGCTTCTGCAACGCATTGAAGGACGAATTGAACAATGACAAGCACGTCGAAGCGGCAGCCTACAGGGTTGATCATCCTCTCGTCGGCATCCCAAGGCTGATTGTCGAGACTGACGGCGAAAGCCCGAGAGATGTCCTCGCTTCTGCCGCAAAAAGGCTCATGAAGCTCAACGAAAAGGCAGCTGAGCTGTTCAAATCTGAATTGAAGTAAATTATTAATAGCCTTTGTTCTTGTTCATTCTCATGAAAGAAGAGGATCTGCTGAAAGAGGCCAAAGAGATAGAGAAGGAGATTGAGAGAGACAAGGAAGAGATAAGCCTTCTCAAGAGCCCATGGTTCTATGCTGTTGCCGTGCTGATCGTGCTTGTCTTCGTGCTCGCGATATTTCCGCCTTACTCGATCAGGGCAGACCCTGAGCCGAGGAACATCCCGAAGCTCGCAGACTTAAATTTAAAATTTGACGATGCTGCATATAATCACACGCTCAACAGGCGCGATGATATCCTGTCTTTCCTGCAGCCCTCTGACCCTGTTGTCAAGCAGACAGCCGATTCAATTGTTTTGAAGTCATGCAGCGAAAGCAACACATGCTATGCTAAAGCGATCTTCTATTTTGTCCGCGACAATTTCCAGTACATCTCAGACCCGCCGAATGACTATGTGAAAGGCCCTCGCGAGACATTGAAGCAGCCTTCGGGCGACTGCGATGACAACGCCGTGCTGCTGGCAAACCTTCTTGAAGCTGTCGGGATAAGGACAAGGTTTGTGTTCATCCCCCAGCATGTCTTTGTGCAGGCCTATATTGAAGATGCAAAGTCACGTTACAAGGAGAAAGACGGCTGGATAAGCCTTGATGCGACATGCAAGAACTGCAATTTCGCCGATATTCCTGCAGGAAACAGGGCCTTCAAATGGGAATATGTGGATTAAAACCATCATCATACTCGACTTCGTCTCGTAGCTTTTTGCAAAAGCTTTATAAAGCAAATTAATCTCCCAGTCTCTATACCCAAAGACTAACCTAGGGCTTGGCCCTTCTCACAAAGGCTAGTAGGGTGGAGATAATTACAATGGAAAAAAAGGAATTACTTGATGCTTTGAAGAAGCTAAAGGAAGAGACAAAGAAAAGGAAGTTCAAGCAGAGCGTTGACATGGTCGTCAATCTCAAGGGGTTGAATTTAAAGAAGACTGAGGAGCAAGTCGATTTCTTCGTGACACTGAACCACAGCGTAGGAAGGAAGGTCAAGGTCGCAGGCCTTGTCGGCCCAGAGCTAAAAGATGAGGCAGCAAAAAGCTTGGACTTTGCGCTTATCCAGGAAGATTTTGACAAGTATCAGCAGAACAAGAAGCTGGCCAAGAAATTGGCAAGAGAATATGATTTCTTCGTTGCCCAGGGCAATATAATGGCCAAGGTAGCAGCAGCGTTTGGAAGGGCTTTTGGTCCATTAGGGAAGATGCCGAACCCGAAAGCAGGCCTTGTCGTGCCGCCAAAGACCCCATTAAAACCTTTATATGAGAAGCTTCAGAGGACAGTCCATGTCAAGGCGAAAGTGGCTCCAATCGTCCAGATAGCTGTCGGGAATGAGGAAATGAATGAAGATGAAGTGGTAGACAACATACTTGTCACATACGACAATCTCATCCACCATTTGCCTGGCGAGAAGAACAATATCAAGAGCATCTATCTCAAATTAACTATGGGAAAACCGGTAAAGGTGTTATAAATGGCACACGTCGCAGACTACAAGAAGAAACAAGTGGAAGATTTTGTCAAGCTGCTGAATGAATATCCGATCATAGGCGCGATAAACATGGAGAACATGCCTACGCCTCAGCTTCAGAAGATGAGGACAACTTTAAGGCAGGATGTTGTCTTAAGGGTCGGAAAAAGACGCCTGATAAAGCTCGCAATTGAGGAAGCGAAGAAGACAAAGCCGGGCTTGGAAAAGCTCGAAGAGCACCTTGAAGGCATGCCGGGTTTGTTATTCACGAAGGAAAATCCGTTCAAATTAAGCAAGATATTACGACAGAACAAAAGCGCAGCGCCGGCAAAGGCAGGCCAGAAAGCGCCAAAGGATGTCTGGGTCAAAGCAGGTCCGACAAGCTTCGCTCCAGGTCCAATCCTAAGCGAACTTGGCCAGATCGGCCTGAAAGCAGGCGTCGAAGGCGGCAAAGTCGCGATCAAGCAAGACACTTGTGTCGTCAAAGAAGGCGAGAAGTTCAAGCCGAATGTGGCAGCGATGCTGACAAGGCTCGGCATCGAGCCTATGGAGATCGGCTTGGATCTTGTGGCGATCTACGAGAATGGCACAATCTTTACGAAGTCTGTGCTGAATGTTGATGATGTGCAGTTCATGAAGAACCTGCAGCAAGCTCATTCATGGGCATTCAACCTGTCTGTTGAAGCCGGCTATATTATGAAAGACAATATAGAATACTTGCTAGGCAAGGCCCATGGACGGGCAAGGTCATTGGCTCTAGAGGCCAATGTCTACGCAGATGGGATTATGCCTGACATACTGGCAAAGGCCACTATGCAGATGCAGAGCTTAAAATCAATTATAGGAGGAGAATAAAATGGAATATGTGTACGCAGCACTCTTGTTGCACAAAGCAGGACAAAAAGTCGAAGAAGAGAGCGTAAAGAAGGTATTGACAGCGGCCGGCGTCAAAGTTGACGAAGCCCGCGTTAAGTCATTAGTGGCAGCCCTGGATGGCGTCAACATCGACGAAGCAATCCTGAAAGCAGCAACAGTGGCGGTAGCCGCAGCGCCTGCAGCAGAGCACAAGGCAGAAGCTAAGCAGGAAAAGAAGGAAGAGAAGAAATCTGAGGAAGCATCAGCAGTCGGTTTAGCTGGCTTGTTCGGATAAATCTTTTATTTTGTGATTTGAATGCTGACTGAGGACAAGAAGAAAGAGCTATTAGCCAATCTGGCTAACATCAGGAAAGATATCTCTGCTCTAAAGGAGAAGCTGAACGAAATCAATTCTGAGAAAGAGGCGGCTTTCAAGCAGAAGGACGAGATGC
>JAGVOV010000182.1 GCA_020052545.1 archaeon
AAGATAGAAATTCTTTATGCTCTTGAATATTGGGATTATGGTAAGATAGAGGAAGAAGAAGAAGCCGGCTAGGGCAAAGAAGAAAGTGAAAAGATTCATCGGAATCTGCATCATGCCGAAATCGCCATATTTTTTGTTGAATAGCATCTTTTTGTACTTGAAAATATTTATCAGGCTTCCCTTGAACCATCGGTTCCTCTGCTTGTAGAGTGAATAGAAACTCTTTGGGCTTATCGTGTGCACATGTGCCTTGAAGCACTGCTGCAGGGTATAATTGCTTTTCTGGAGCCTGTATCCTATCTCCTGGTCTTCAGTTATGGAAGCTTCGTCAAAATAGCCTATTTTCCTTATGGTCTCTTTCTTATACAGGCTGAACGGGCCTGGCGCTACATAGATGCAGTTTATCCTGCCCATCAGCTTTGCGAGGAAAATCGAGATTATGTATTCTATGCTCTGGAGCTTCTGAAGAAATTCCTTCGGCTCGTAAACCTGCATCACTGGCGTCACGACAGCAAGGCTCTTTTTGCCATTCTGAAAATGGAGTATCATCTCTTTTAAGGCTGCTGGTTCGACGAAAGAATCCGCATCCAAGCAGGCAAAAAATTCGCCTTTGCATCTTTTTATCGCGATATTGAGGGAGGCTGCCTTGCCAGAATTCTTCTTGTCTATCAATTTGATGTCTGCTCCTTTATTTTCCCTTATGAATTGCCTTACTCTCTTGGATGTTGAATCTGTGCTACCGTCGTTTATGGCAATGATCTCAAGCCTGTCTTTTGGATAATCAAGCTGGACTAGTGATTTTAGAGTCTTGCATATGGAATCCTGTTCATTAAAGGCCGGAACCAGTATAGAAACTGATGGGTAAGAGTCAACAACTCCCTTGTTTTTCTGGTCTTTCTTCTCAAGGAATACCATAAGCCAGAATATTGAGAAGTAAAGTGAAATGAAGTATATCCCCCAAAGCAGCAGTTCCAGCAGCAGTTCCATCTCAATGCCTCAAAAATTCCCAGATTTCAACGTCTTGGATATTATAGACTATTTTAAAAGTTTCGCTATTTGAGAAAAGGAACAATAAGCCCTCATTCTCATCTTTCCAATATTCTTTTTTCATCCTTGGTGTGATTAGTATGTACTTGACATTATATCTGGCCAATAGATCATAGGTTTTTTTCAAGTTCCGTGAGGATAATATTGTATTTGTATCATCAAGCCTCTTGGTCAGATCAGGAGCATAATAAAAGTTGGAATCTGCGATTGTGCCAAAGCCTGCGATGGATTGTACCCATATGCCATTTTTGTAGTCAGAGAATACTGTCAAATTGTCGCTTGGGTTTTCTTTCAGCCATGATAATGCATTATACAGCTCTTTGTTCGGCTCTGAAGCTGAAATCCTGCCTATATAAGATATTGATGAGAAAAGGAAACCGCATATTATGAGCACCATTATCAGGTTTTTTACCACCTTGAGGCTCCAATTCCTATCTTGCAATGCCCAAAAACCCATGCCTGCTAGGACAGCCGCAAAGAATGAAACCTGGAATACTGTGTTGTAATCTATCACAAGAAAAAGCAATGAGAGCAAGATCAGGGTAAGCTGCCCATAGAACATTTTGCTTTTCTTCCTCCACATTACCAAAAGACCAATCAAGGCGAGGAGGAAGTTGAACATCCCAAAACCATAACTCCCGCCAAGATCTGAGAAGAAATCGTCAAGCCCCTTGCTATCAAATCCCGGTTTTGCTGAATATCCGAGCGTGCTTGACAGATAGATGCTGTATGAGGCGCCGACAAGCAGCACTATAAGGAAGATTTTGATGAAGCTGCCCAGTCGGTTTTTGTCATATAGGGTGTAAAGGAACATCAATGATAATGGTATGAAGGCCGGCAAAAAGCCGAAGAAAACCAATGGCAAACACAAGGCGGTTGATACAAATGTCCTGAACCTTAATTCAGAGAGGAAAAAATAAAAGCTTAGAATTGTCAATGCCAATACGAGACTATAGCTGTCTGAGTTAGAAAACGCGTATATGAAGGCAGGCGTCGCCACCAATGACAGCATGATCAATGCCCTTTTCTTCATGGGGAGCTTAAATCTCTCAAGGAGCAGATTGAAAAAGAATGCAGACACTAGGCCAAGCAATATTGGGATTGCCAAAGATGCTGCTTCGGCAGGGATGAAAATAAAGAACATTGCAAGTAGATAATGATAAGGATTGAATATGTATGCGCGGCCGCCAAAACTTAAGCTGTCCTGGAGAATCGGTCCTTTCATGCTTATCTGGCCAGCAATCCTTGCATTGTAATGGGACTGCTCGCCAAAAAGCGGTAGGTTGTTTGAATAGCGATAGCCAGGTATCATTGCTAGTATTATGAAGACAATTACAAGCAATGAGATGTTGAATTGCAATCTTGAGATCCTACTGATAAATTTCAAATCTTTCTACCTCCAGCTTACAGGTTACTTTGTAGATTTTTGTTATATTCTCAAACACAAGCTCAAAGCATCTTTCATCTGTTACATACTTTGGCTTTTCGATGCCATAGCGCTCCATGGCCTGTGTTGATACCACAAGATAATCGATTTTGTACTTATTCAGTATCGCAAGCGCATCGCTTTCATACTGGCTCGTGTAGACTAAATCTGTCTCTTTATATCTCTTATTTACATCTTGTATTGTGAGGAAATTGTCGTCCATGAAATTTTTCCTCTTGGAAAAATATGTGACAAGATTGCCTTCCTGCATCGTGGTCATTATTGTTGTGTTGCTGTCTGTATTCTGGTTCAGCCAGAACATTGCCTGCTTTAACTCTGGGTCCAATTGCTTGTCCTTTTCCTGTAACGCATATTCGACTGCAGGATAGAATGATGTCAAAAGGAATAGGATAATAAAAGCGGCAAAGAAAATATGGAGGTATGATGCCACTTTCGTATTCTTTATATAATCCTCGAAAAGCCCATAAAAGTAGCCGAAGAGTATCGATAGCGTCACCCCAAGGAAAATCAGGCCCAATTTTATCTCTATCAGCTTCAGCCACATGAGGAAAAGTGTTGAAAGCGCAAGGCTCGTCAACAATGCGAGCATCTTGTTCTTGATGCCATAGATGAATTTGAATATTATGTATATGCCAAAGACAAAAGGCAAGATGCCTATCTGTAGGATTGCAGTAAGGATATTGAAGTCCTTGAATGTCTGGTTTAGAAGCTCAGCCGGGATATTCTGCCAAACGAGGCCGAATCCATGGTTAAGGAAAGCTCTCTTGTATATCAGGAATTGGCTCCAGAAGATGAAGAATAATGAGAATAGCACAACTTCTATCTCTTCCTTCTTTATGCTGAGGTTTTCAAGCTTGCATAAGAGGAGGTAGAGAAGAAGCGCTGCTACAAGCAGGAATGTTGAGGCATGGGTGATGCACAAGATGAGGAAGGTGATGAGAAAATAATTGAGGTTGTGGTTCCCTTTCTTTATGAAAAAGTAAAGAGCGAGAAAAATCAGAGGGATTGTCAAAGAGTATATTGATATAGAATTAAGCGTCTCGGAAAAGAAAACCGGGATGAATCCAGAAGCAATCGCTGCAAAAATAGCGGCCTTTCTGTTTTGTGTGAGTTCGAGCGTCAAGAAGTATACAATGATGACCATAAGGGAAGCGAGTACGTTGGGGATTATTTTAGATACTAAATATGGGGGCATAAACATGCCAAAAAACGCGAGGAAATAATAGTAGAAAGGCGCAAAAGTGTTCTGTCTGCCGCCATAGCTTAATGAATCATGGAACAATGGTGTTCCATGGCTATCTATGTTTTCCACTTGACGCAGGACAAAATATGCATCTGGGTCACTGAATTCATTGGCCTGGAAGGCAAAATATATCCTGAAGCCTGCAACTAGCAAGAATACAGCAATCAAAGCCGCTGCATATTTGTCTATCTTCATGGCCTCGAAAAAGCCTTCTTGCTTTATAAGCTTTTGGCAATATTTTTAAAGTGCCTTGGCTTACTTTGCTCTATGAAAAGGATTAGCGCAGGCATTCTGGTTATTGACAAGCTTCTTGGCGGTTATGAGGCTGATTGCGTCACAACAGTCTATGGCCCTGCCGGAAGCGGAAAGACAAATTTATGCATGTTCTGTCTCAAAGCCGTTGTTGAGGAAGGAAAGAAAGTGATTTATGTCGATACTGAGGGCAGTTTTTCTGTCGATAGGTTCAAACAGATCTGCCAGGACTATGATAAAGCTCTTGAAAATGTGATATTCATCAAGCCTATCTCGCTTGAGGAACAGAAGAAGGCTTTTGACATATTGAGGAAGAACCTTAATGACAAGGTCGGCCTTGTCATAGTCGACAGCATTGCCCCTTTTTATAGGCTGCAGTACAGCAACACACAGGACATACAGGATGCGAATCGGGAATTGAGCCTGCAGCTGAATTTTCTGACTGAGATAGCCAGGAGGAAAGAGATTCCGGTACTGATAACAAATCAGGTTTATGCGAGCTTTGATGATAAGAACAAAGTCAATATGGTTGGCGGCGATATCTTGAAGTATGCCAGCAAATGCCTCATTGAGCTGCAAAAGGCCCACAAAGGAAAGAGGGTCGCGATAATAAGGAAGCATAGGAGCATGCCAGAGGGAAAAGAGGCTGTTTTTGAAATAAAAGAAAAAGAGATTGTGGAAGCTGAATGATCATTCATCCATGAAATCTTCCATCTTGAAGCTTGGCTCTTCCTCCTTCCCTATAGACCCTTTGTTTCTCAAGTACTGCAATGCAACTATATAGAACAGTATTCCCAAGCTCTTCTTTCCCTTGTTGTTGCATGGAACAACCAAATCGAGTCCGTTGCTCGTGTTGTTCGTGTCGCACAGGCCTATCACAGGCACTCCGATCTTCAGCGCGTCCTGCACTGCATTCTTGTCAGGCCATGCGTCTGTCACGATTATCAGCTTCACTTCCGTGTAAGTCTCCAATGCCGGGTTTGTCAGTATGCCTGGTGGATACCTTCCAGCGAAGAATCTTATCTTTGTTACCTCGCCGAATTTTTTTACCGCTTTCCAGCCGTTCTCTCTCCTTG
>JAGVOV010000184.1 GCA_020052545.1 archaeon
CATAACGAAATTGATATTATACCAGAAAAGGGATTATGAGTATGATGAGGCACAGACTGCGCTTATCGTCGACATAGCGCGCGTGTTCAGCCATGTGGTGAGGCAAAAAAATCTGCTCAGCTACTCTGGCATGGGATCCAAGGCAGTTTTCAATGAGACACAATATGTCATTTTCAATCTTCTGAAGAGCGATCCTATAGGGGCTTTTGTGGAACTGAAGAGGATTCTGAGGAGAGAGAGGATAACTCTTGACACAGCTCCGGAGCAGGAGAAAAAGAACATACAGAAATATGTCTATGTCCTGAGCTATCTTGTCAACCTTCTTGAGCGTACAAAGATGATAACATTGGCTGATCCTTACCTTGCCGGCTACAATCCTGGAGATAGAAGCATCTACAGGAAATTTTTCAATCCCAGCATAAAACCTGATTTCATGTTCACAAAGCTGCTGAGCAAATATCCCACAGATGCTGAAGAGCTAGACAACTATATTATAGGAGACGACACAGAGATAACCATATTCAAGCTTCCGGGGAGCGTCCAGAACCTGTATCATGTCAATCCTCCTGAATTCAACCTTGATGAGGAGAAATATGAGCTGCTGGACATGGCACGTGCGATAATGGCTGAGCACAAGCCGAGCGAGAATGATTTTATCGATCCCATAAGGATGAGGAAAGTCTTCTTCAATGTCGGCCGCGATCTCATTGAAGAACTGGCTAGCCATAGGAACATCCAGATAAGGAACAAGGAGATCGACAAGCTTGCAAGAATATTAGTAAGATATACTGTGGGCTTCGGCCTTATCGAAGTCTTGCTGCAGGATGAGAAGATACAGGACATATCGGTCAACTCGCCTCTTGGCAGGATCCCCATGTTCATTGTCCATGCTGATTTCGATGACTGCAAGACAAACATAGTGCCGACAAAGGGAGAAAGCGAAAGCTGGGCATCAAAATTAAGGCTTATCTCCGGCAGGCCTTTGGATGAGGCAAATCCTTTGCTTGACACCGAGCTTGAGCTGCCTGGCGCATCGACAAGGGTCTCGGTCATCTCTCCTCCATTGAATCCGACAGGGCTTGGCTTTTCATTGAGGCGACACAGAGATAAGCCTTGGACATTGCCTCTTTTCATAATAGCGAAGATGGTCTCGCCTCTTGGAGCTGGCCTATTGAGCTTCATGGTAGATGGAAGCAGGTCTATGCTGATAGCTGGGACGAGAGGAGCGGGAAAAAGCTCATTCCTGTCAAGCCTCATGATAGAGATAATGAGGCGTTATAGGATTATAACTGTCGAGGACACGCTTGAGTTGCCAGTGAGCAACATGCGCAATCTTGGCTTCAATATCCAGAGCATCAAAGTCGCTTCAGCGCTTTCGCGCGGCACGACAGAGATGAGCGCTGATGATGGTATAAGGGCAACCTTGCGCCTTGGTGATTCGGCGCTTATTGTCGGAGAAGTGAGGAGCACTGAAGCAAAGGCGCTGTATGAGGCCATGAGGGTGGGAGCTGCAGCTAACATCGTGGCTGGAACAATACATGGAGATTCTCCATACGGCTGCTATGACAGGGTCGTGAATGACATCGGCGTCCCAAAGACAAGCTTTAAGGCAACGGATCTTATAATAATAACAAATCCTATCAAGACTGCTGATGGATTGCACAAGTTCAGACGCGTCACGCAGATTACTGAAGTAAGGAAGAAATGGGAAAACGATCCGATGCTGGAGGGCGGCTTTGTCGACTTGATGAAGTATGAGAGCAAGACTGACACATTGAATCCGACAGATGAAGTTCTTAATGGGGACTCAGAAGCGCTGAAGGCGATAGCCGGGAACATAAAGGATTTTGCCGGGAACTGGGATGCGCTCTGGGGCAATGTCTTGTTGAGAGCAAAGATAAAAGAGACTATCGTGAATTACTCTGATAAGCTTAGCGACCCACAGATGCTTGAAGCTCCTTTCACAATCAAATGCAATGATATGTTCCATGTCATAAGCGACCGCGTCAACAATGAGATTGGCGGCCTTGATTCCGACAGGATCTACAGTGACTGGATCGAATGGCTGAAGCTTGATTTAAGGAAGAGAAAGTAAAAGAGGCAAAAAAAGAGGTTTATTTTGGCTGAGAGATATAAAGAGATAGCAAACAAGTACAAGGAGGAGCTAGAGAAAGCTCTCGGCGACAAGGAAGAGACCCAGAACAAATCGGCAGAGTACTTGAAGTTCAGGCAGGAGATGCTGCCGGGCCATTTCAACATCTATGAGAGGTTCTGCAACCAGGCAGAGAAGATAATCAAGATAGCTCCAGACAAGAAGACCTCTGAAAGCCTGCAGCATGACATCGACACCTGCCATCTTGGTGCAACCCCTACTGGCGTGATAAGCCTCTCCATTCTTGTCCCTGTGGCAATAATCGTCCTTGGAGCATTGATGAGCGTTGTCCTTCCGATGCTGATTGGCGGCAGTGTTGGCCTAGTAGCCATTATGTTCTTCATGATGATCGCTCTTGCCTCATTCTTCATCCTGACGAAAGTGCCATCATTTTTCGCAAACAGCTGGCGCTTGAGGGCGAGCAACGAGATGGTGCTCTCGATATTTTATGTTGTAACATACATGAGGCACACAAGCAACATTGAGAACGCGATAGCTTTCGCATCAGAGCATCTTACCGGGCCTCTCTCCCTTGACCTGAGAAAAATCCTTTGGGACCTTGAGACAGAGAAGTTCGAGTCAGTCAAAGAGAGCCTTGATAATTACCTGATGAGATGGAAAGAGACTAATATGGAATTTGTAGAGGCTTTCCATCTTATCGAAAGCAGCCTGTATGAGCCGGGCGAGGACAGAAGAGTCAGCCTTCTTGACAAAAGCCTTGATGTGATACTTGAGGAGACTTATGAGAAGATGATGCATTATGCATATAATCTCAAGAATCCCATAACGATGCTGCATATGCTTGGCGTCATAATGCCGATACTCGGCCTTGTCATCCTTCCCTTGATAGTGAGCTTCATGACTGGAGGAGATAAACCTGGAGACGGCTTCTCTTCAGGTGAAATGGGATTTTACATCGCTCTCATCTATAATGTCACTATCCCCCTTGTTGTCTTCTATTTCGGAAAGAAGATCCTGAGCGAGAGGCCTACCGGCTATGGCGATACAGATTTGAGCGCAAAGGAGAATGTCAAAAGATACCAGAACTATGAGATGAAAGTAGGGAATTCTGTGATAAGGTTCACGCCTTTGATGATCGCTGCCGCGCTTGGCATTATTTTGCTTTTCATCGGTCTCTTCCCTTTGATACTGCATGCTGCGATGCCGGATAAGGATGTTGTGTTTGACCAGCCGGAAGGCGGAAGCTTCATCATGAGCCTTGATGATAAGAACTACATAGATAATGTCAATTTTCCTCTCCTTGGCTACAGGCTGTCTAAGAGGGACGGCAGCACGATAGGTCCTTACGCGATGATAGCTGCGCTTTTCAGCTTGGCCATCCCGCTCGCTTTCGCATTCTCGTTTGGCCTCTATTACAGGACTAAAACGAAGAAGCTCATGAAAGTGAGGGAGAATTCCAAGAAGCTTGAGGAGGAATTCGCTTCGGCTTTGTTCCAGCTCGGCAACAGGCTTGGCGACGGCCTGCCTGTTGAGATAGCGTTTGAGAAGGTTGCAAAGGTGATGGAAGGGACGATATCAGGGAATTTCTTCTCCACGGTCGCAAATAACATAAGCAAGTTCGGCATGCCTGTGCAGCAGGCCATATTCGACCCGAAAGTAGGAGCTTTGTCTTATTATCCGTCAAACCTTATAGAGAGCAGCATGAAAGTGCTGGTTGAGAGCAGCAAAAAAGGGCCATTAATAGCGGCTTCGGCTGTCATAAATGTGTCGCGCTACATCAAAGAGATACACCGCGTCAATGAAAGGCTTAGAGATTTGATGGAAGAGAATGTGAGCAGCATGAAGAGCCAGATATCTTTCCTCGCCCCGGTCATCGCTGGTGTTGTGATCGGCATAACTGCGATGGTTACTTACATATTGACAAAGCTGTCGACAAGGCTCGGCAGCCTCGCGAGCGGATCTGACTTAGGCAGCATTGGGAGCATAACCAAAATTTTCGGTGATGGCATGCCCACTTATACTGTCCAGATAATTGTCGGCTTGTACATTGTTGAGATCGTATATCTATTAACCATACTGCAGAACACGATAGAGAACGGCGATGACAAGCTCAACGAGAAATATCTTGTCGGGAAAAATCTTTTTTACAGCCTGACACTATATGCAGGCATATCATTTGTTGTCATGGTGCTGTTCACAGTTATTGCTGCTTCAGTCCTTGGAAGGGCGATATAAAGTCTTCACTGGGCACTGGCCAGACACACGTAGACTATTTTAATGACTCAGTTCTTATTTAGTGAATGGATAAGAGTAAAGAGCTTGCAGAATTTATTGGCATACTTTTCGGTGATGGCTACATCAACCATTATCGAGACGGCCATTATTTCATCGAGATTGCAGGACACTCTAAAGATGATTTTGAGTTCCATAATGGCTTCATCAAAATTTTGATAGAAAAGATATTCAATGTTGAACCAAGCATTAGTGTGAGAAAAGACCAAAGGACCATTGTTACTAGGATTTCATCAAAGTCAGTTTTTCA
>JAGVOV010000154.1 GCA_020052545.1 archaeon
AGTCATATGCAAGGATTGCGGCCTTGTAGTTGAAGAGAAGATGGTGGATTTCGGCGAAGAATGGCGCGAGTTTGACGGTGGCGACGCGGAGAAGAGAAGAAGGACTGGCGCGCCGATGACATACACCCAGTATGATCGCGGTCTCGGGACAGAAGTCGGAAAGAAGGCAGACCTCTATCAGCTCGGCAACAAGGACAGGAACAAATTCTTCAGGTTGAGGAAATGGCAATACAGGATATCGACAGCAATCGAGAGAAACCTAAAGCTGGCATTGGCTGAATTGAAGCGTGTTTCATCTTATCTCAAGCTTCCGAAGACAGTCGAAGAGGAAGCGGCAAGGATATACACATTGGCAGTCCAGCGCGGCCTCGTAAGAGGAAGGAGCATGGAAAGCGTTGTTGCGGGCGCATTATATGCAGCATGCAGGCGCCATGAGGTGCCAAGAACTTTAGATGAGCTTTCAGAATCATCCGGGATCGAGAAGAAGGAGATCGGAAGGACATATAGGTTTGTCACAAGGGAATTGGGCATAACGATATTGCCTAGCAACCCTGCAGACTACATACCGAGATTCTCTTCAGCACTGAAGCTTTCTGCAGAGACTCAAAGCAAAAGCATTGAGATACTTGAGATGGCCCAGAAGTCAGAATTGACTTCAGGAAGAGGGCCGACAGGGATTGCAGCAGCAGCATTGTATGTCTCTGCATTGATACACGGCGAGAAAAGGACCCAGAGAGAAGTGGCTGATGTCGCAGGCGTCACAGAAGTCACTATAAGAAACAGGTATAAAGAGCTTCTCGACGACCTAGGCCT
Organism: archaeon; assembly: GCA_020052545.1. GTDB lineage: Archaea > Nanobdellota > Nanobdellia > Woesearchaeales > JAGVOV01 > JAGVOV01. Next base: position 814 of record JAGVOV010000154.1, read on the forward strand.
TGACAAGGAGATAAAGAAAGTCAAGAAAAAGAAGAAAGCTTAATTCTTTTTTTCAATATTTAAAAAAAGCGGTGATTGAGGCAAAGATAATGAGAATCACAAAAGAACTATTTGAGGAACTGAAGAAGCAATTTGGAAAAGAAGTTAGAGGCGGCCATATCAGCGGAGAGCGCCTGCAAACCTACTTCAATTATTCTGATTATGGCAATGGGGTGGATGAAGAAAGCTTCCTAAATCCCATAGGCATACAGGCAGAAACAGGCAGTTTCCAGTTATCAATAAGCAGCGATAAATGGCTTGGTGAAAGCTATAAATGCCTAAGAGACCACATTGACCTGGCTAAGGAGCAAAGATATGAAGTATTGTATCATAAAACGAGAGTCGACAAGCCTAACATAGGAGCTATCGTAGGTGTTGCGCTTCCCGACTTGATAGACCCCATAAGCAAAATTAAAGGTGTCTATCATATGGCTGATTTTGAGCGTAGGACTCCTCTTACAGTTGCAGAGGCAAAAAATCCAGGATCAACAAACTAGCTTTCTTGAAACCTTTCCTCTATTCTTTGCACGCCAAAAATAGGAAACCTTTTTAAATAGCTTTTTTCCACCTACCTGTAAAGGGTGATTAAAATACAGCAAGTGATACAAGACATAAAGAACGCAGAGATTCAGGCTGACCAAGTCGTTGAAGAGGCCAAGAAAGCCCGCGATATAATTCTCAAGCAGGCGAGGCAGAAGGCCAATGACACTTTAGTTGCAAAGCACGAAGAGATAGCGAAAGACAGGGACAAGAGAAGGCAGGATTACGAAAAGGCTATGGAAGAGAAGAAAAAGAAGCTTCTCGACAAAGCAGGCCAGGAGATCAAGGAGATGAAGGACAAGAGCGTCAAGAAACAGTCTAAAGCGATTGATTTCATCATGAAGAAATTCTGGGAGAGATTCAATGCTTAAGCCCAAATCCATGGAGAAGATCTTCATCTATGGGACTAAAGATAATTCCAAGGCGATAATCGCGGAGCTTTACAGCCTTGGCGCGCTGCATATCATAGAACACAGGAAGACTGAGGGACTTGACATAGGGACGCCGCACGACACGGCAGCATTATGCTCCTCTGCGCTTGTGCAACTCAGGAGCATAGCCTCATTCCTGAAAGTCAACCTCAATGAGGGAGTGAAGCAGATACAGGGCGGCCTGAAGAGCCGTGTCAGGATCATCGAGCAGATACATTCCCGCGTTATGGCAATCAACTCAAAGAAGCAGATAAATGAGGGCGAGCTGAGGAAACTTGAGCAGGACAGGAGAACGGCCACCATAGCGAAAGAGTTTGGGATAAGCAACAAGCTTCTGCAGGGGACAAAACATCTTGAGATGTTCCTTGGCCAGATAAAGAACAACAATGGCAAGAACGGCTTGCATGAGCATCTAGACAAGATCACAAAGAGATATGAGATGAAGAAGCTTGAGCAGCACAGCACAATCCTGGTTTATGTCGACAAGACGAAAACTGAAGAAGTGGCAAACCTTCTTTCAAGATATGCTTTCCAGCCCCTGAATGTACGCGACCTTGTTTCAGCTGTAAGCACAGAAAGCTTCCTGAAACAGCTTGAGTCAGCAGAGAAAAGGCTGCAGAAAGAGAATCAAGGGTTGGACAAGGAGGCAGAAGGATTGAAGAAAGAGTATTCCGGCTTTCTTGTGGAGTCAGAGAGGCTGTTCAAAGAAGAGATTGAGAGGGCCCAAGCGCCATTGAAATTCGCAGAGACAAAATACTCATTTGCCGTCCAAGGATTCATTCCCACTGACCGCTATGATGAAGTTAGGAGGAAGCTTGCAGCAAAATTCAAGGGCATCTACATCCAGGATATTGAGATAGGCCATGATGAATCTGTGCCGATAAAGCTGCAGAATCCCAAGATATCAAGCCCTTTCGAGTTCCTCATGAGATTATACACCTTGCCAAATTACAAAGAATTAGACCCCACTAGCATCATGTTCATAACTTTCCCAATGCTTTTCGGCTTCATGGTAGGCGACTGGGGCTATGGGCTATTGCTCTTAGCGCTTTTCTTGGTGCTTAGGGGCAAGATAAAGGCTGGCAGACAGCTTTTCGACATTATGATAGCTGCTTCAATATCGACAATGATATTTGGCTTCATATTCGGAGAATTTTTCGGGTTTGAGCAGCTGCTTGGCCATCATCTCCCGACGCTTTTGGTTAGGAGCGATACAGAGAACATAAACACGATACTGATGATCTCTCTGATCATAGGCGTCATACACATCAACTTCGGCCTGCTTCTGGGCTTCATAAATGAATTCCATCATCATGGCTTTTGGCATGCATTCATAGCCAAGATAAGCTGGATGATATTGCAGGCAGGCGCGCTCCTGATACTGCTCAAATTTAATTTAGCCGGCGGGATAATAATGGCGCTAGCTGCAATACTGCTTGTCATCGGAGAAGGAGTCAGAGGAATAATTGAATTGCCGAGCATCTTCGGCAACATCTTGAGCTACGCGAGGCTTATGGCATTGATACTTGCAGGAGTGCAGATGGCAGTGATTATAAACAAATTCGCTGTACAGTTCTGGAGCTCGGGCAGCATCGGTGGCATCATTGCAGGCGTCTGTTTATTGGTTTTTGGCCACATCATAAACATTGCATTGAGCGTCATGGGCCCATTTTTGCATTCACTCAGGCTGCACTATGTGGAATTTTTCTCAAAATTCTACACTGGCGGCGGCAAAGAGTATAGACCTTTTGGAACAAAGGAATAAGGAGGAAATAAAATGGTAGTAGAAATCGGAACAGGATTGGTTGCACTGAGCGCTGGAGCAGCAATAATAGGCACAGCATTCGCAGCAGCAATTGCAGAGAAAGGCATAGGAACAGCAGTCGTAGGAGCTATGGCAGAGAAGGAAGAGCTTTTCGGAAAAGGACTGATATTGACAGTCATCCCAGAGACGCTTGTCATCTTCGGCCTTGTGGTTGCGATATTGATAATAGGGATGGCAGCAGCTTAAGATCAAAATGGGGCTGCAAGAACTGAAGCAGGAAATACTGGATAAAGCTAGGCAGCAGGCCGATGCCCTTGTCAAAGAGGCAAAGGAAGAGGAGAAGAGGCAGCTGAAAGAGGCTGAGAAAAAAGCAAAGGAGATTGAAGATTCTTACACAACAGAGAACGCAGCGACAAAGGCAGACTTCGAGAAGAGACAGATGTCCCTGACGAACAGCGAGGCGAAGAAAACCATGATGGTGGCGAAGAAAGAGATTGTTGAGCACGTCTTTGCGCAGGTGAAGAAGGAGATTGCGCTGCTTGATGACTCTGAGAGAGAAAAGGTGATTAAGAAGCTCCTAAAGCAGGCTTCAGAGCAGATAGATGTGAAATTCGTCTATTGCAGGAGCCAGGACTTGAAGTTCATCCCAAACAGTCTCGTGGCGCTTGAAAAGCCTATGGCTGGCGGCCTCATTGTGGAAAGCAGCGACAAGAACATCAGGATAGACATGAGCTTCGACCGACTCTTGGAAGAGATTGAGCACGAGAATGTGCAGGAGATAAGGCAGATAT
>JAGVOV010000175.1 GCA_020052545.1 archaeon
AGTCAAGGAAGCCTTGATGAATCTGCCTGAAGCTTCCCATATCAGGGAAAATTATGAGAGCTCTGCGCATGCATTTGTTGTGCTTAGGGGGGGATTAGCTTTCGGTCTTGATGACAACCTGAATGATGCCTATGGTTTTAATGAAGTACATTCTTCTTTCGTATCTTCGCAAAGAAAAAACAATGGTCTTGAATGGGAAATAATACAGGACAGCTATGGAAAGTTCCAGCTCACAGATGACAACGCGCTCTTCCTTGGTGAGATAATCGCAGGCGGCACGACAATAAAGGCCGCGATGCCAAGGATAATAAGAAAAGCAGAAGAGGAAGGGAAAAATATCAGGGCGCTGACTATAATCAATGCTGGCGTTGAGAATGCAGAGATAGTGGCAGCTGATTTTCACAGGGAATTGAGCAGCAAATTCAAGTATGATGGAACAACTGTTGTCTATCTTGAAGGCCGCTTTGGCCTTGCGCAGGCTGACACTTCAATCACAGTAAAGGCTCCTGTTACCGATTTCCTCATCGGCCATAATGCGCTTCTTTCCCCAGATTTTGAGCTTGAACTGTATAATTCCGGGAGCCTTTATCACGGTTTTCTGCAGCCTTGCGTGATATTTGACGGAGGTGCAAGGTCATTCGCCCCGCTAGAGCATTTTATCGAACTTAGGGCCTACTGGACAAAGATGAGGCTCCATGCAGATGCAGGAATGACTATGAAACAGGCATATCTAGAGAGATGGCCTGAAGACAGGATACAGACGCAAGTGGATACAAAGAATACGGCTATAACCAAGATACTACAGGAAATTTCTAAAGCCAGGGAACAATATCTTGCGCACACAAGGCTTGGCCAGTATGATTCGCCTGATGGGCTAACTGGATATTGTAACATGCAGAACGCTGGGCTTGACCCCAATATCAGGAATCTTGCTCCATCAACTGGACAAGGATTCATTGATTCTATGGAAACTATTGTTTCCTATTTTGGCGACAGGCCAGAGACCCTTCAAACCTCGACATCAGCAGTTGACAAAAAGATGAAGGAATTCCTGAAAAAAGAGGAATAATTATTTAAAAGAAATTGATTTCTTTTCTTCCATGACAGACCTTGTAGTTTGCATCGGGGAGGGGAAAGGCACCTGGGGCCATGTGCAGAAGGTCATCGAAGACATGGAATGGGGCAGCATCTATGTCGTCACCAATAAATTCGGCGCTGAAAAATTCACATCAAAAAAGAAATTTGAGTTCATCCTGATAGATGAGAACAAGAGGCTAACTGAGCTTGTCGAGGACATAAGGAAGCAGATACACGGCAAGATAAAGGATTTTGAGGTCGGCGTGAATTTCATCTCAGGCAACGGCAAAGAGCATATGGCAGCCATGTCTGCCTTGCTGAAAGAAGGGTTTGGAATAAGGCTTGTTGCGCTGACTTTTGACGGCGTCAAAGAACTTTAGAGCAATATACCCAATAGCCTGATTTCTTTGCCAGCACTTCCAGATTGCCAAAGACTTCCTGCATCTTTGCCGACAAGGTGTCACCACCTTTGTTCTTCCTGGCCACAAGATATAGAATCCCACCAGGATTGAGCCTCGCTTTGGCACCTTCAATTATCTGAAAACAAATATCTTTGCCTGCGCTCTGCGGTGGGTTGCTCAATACATAATCGAAATTCCCTTCAACTTTGTCAAACAAGTTGCCTCGGACTATGACTGCGTTGCTTACTTTGTTAAGCTTGATGTTTTCCTTCGTCAGTTCAGCAGCCCTCTCATTGATTTCTGACATCATTATTGTGCAGCTAGGGTTCAATATCGCGACACTTATGCCTATCGCCCCGTAACCCGCGCCTATATCAAGGACACGTTTGTTCTCATCTATCCTCGCATATTCTATCAGGACTTCAGATCCTCTATCGACCTTGTTTATTGAGAAAGTTCCCGATCCTGTGATAAAGCTCAGCCGCAAGCTGCCTATATTGAAAAAAATCTTTTTCAATCTTAGCTTAGAATCCTGCTTTTCGGAATAGTAGTGTGGCATTTTACCTTACTATATCTGTGTCAATGACGCCAAAGAGCCTGTAGAGGAGATTGTCTGCGCCAGCAATCAGATCATAGCCCACTCCCGTGACAGTTGCGCAATTCTGGTTTATATCGACACTTGGAGGGACATTGGCTTTCTTGATATAAACGACCTTATCTGTGGAGTTTGCATCATTGCATGTCATGATCGGATAGTCGCCGCAGGCTTTGCCGTCATCTTCAGTGCACGCAACAGTCAGATTTAATGTATCATACTGGAAAGCTCTGTAAGTCTTCACCATATGGATGCTGAATTCGGTTATAGCGAGATTTATGAAACCATCAGTCTGCGCAGGGTCAAAAACCACATAGACCCTTTTTATTGGAAGAAAATCATCGACAGAACCATTAAAGGTAAGGTTCTCTACATCTTTTGGCCCAAAATGGAGGCTTATGAAATAATACTTGTCGGTGTCATAACCATCCCTGACTTTTGTTATCCATAAGTCGTCTACCTTGATGAAGCCGAATTTCCTGTAGCTATAGCTGTCTGTTATATTTAGCTTGTCTTGAGGGATGTCTTTTGGCTTGAAATAGAAGTATGATGCTATCCCTAGAACTATTAGCAGCACCACTATTACACTAACAATAACCACAATCTTTTTCTTCACTTTATCACGTCCAAGAAACCATACTGCAGCCTTTCTGACAACGCTATGAATTCGCCATCCTGGCCTGCTTCCAGAATTATGCAGCTGCTGTCAGATCTTATATGTGTACTATTCCCATCTTCCATGATGAGGATTGGCGTCTCAACGCTCGAATTCCCGCAAGTGATAACAGGAACCTTGAAGCTTGTCTTCTTTGTGAAGCCGTTCACGACAAGCTTCCCATTCTGCTGCAGGACAGAAGACAGCTCATACTGGGCCAGTGCCATCTCCTGCTTCAATGCGCTTTCTGGATCATAGGTTATTCCAACAACCTGGGCGTTTTTCAGCATACTCATGACGTTGCTGCTTACATTCAGGCTGTCAAGCTGTGTGGGATGAAGATTGAACTGATAGCTGATGCCATTGATTTTTGCGCTCCATTTTTGATTTGCCTGCTTGAAACCTATCCCACCATAATCAGAATTCTGGCCGCTATCAGTGAAGCCGAATATCACAACTCCAAGAGTGCTAAGCACCATGACAGCTATGATAAATATGCTTATCAGTTTCTTCTTCTTTTCCCTGTTGTCGTCTTTCATGGTTGCACCACCATATGGGAGAGAATAAGGTCTTTTAAATGTTTCCTATCCAGCAGGCCCTTTGACGGCCTGCGTTATGAATAATGGCTTAAGAATAATCCGCAAACTATAAATACCGCAGGAAAAGCTTTTCTCCTATGCCAGATTGGGGCCAGATGTCTGTAAAAGAGGTGTTGGTCAGTCTTAAGACCGGCAATGATGGCATCTCTGAGAATGAGGCAAGGCTGCGCCTGATAGATCATGGCAGGAACGAGATTGTTCAGAAGCATAAGTTCAGCGCATTGTCTCTTTTCTTCTCCCAATTCACTGATTTCCTAATCATCCTACTTCTGTTTGCTTCAATAGTCTCATTTGCCACTTCAGACCCGACTGACGGCATCATCATCCTTTGCATTGTCGCAATAAATGCCATAATAGGATTTGTCCAGGAATACAAAGCAGAGAAGTCTCTCGCAGCTTTGAGAAGCATGATCTCTTTGAAATCAAAAGTGATAAGGAACGGCACAGAGACTGTCATTGATAGATCATTGGTCGTGCCTGGTGACATAATAATGCTTGATGAAGGCGACAAAATTCCAGCTGATGCAAGGCTTCTCGAATGCTACAACCTGAGCATTGATGAATCCTGTCTGACAGGCGAGAGCGTGAAGGTTAGAAAGGATGCTTTGCAGCTCAAAGAGATTAAAAACATCACCGAAGCGAAAAATATGGTCTTTATGGGCACAAATGTCGCAACAGGCCGTGCAAAAGCAATTGTTGTCGCGACAGGGATGGAAACAGAGTTCGGCAAGATAGCTAGACTGACTCTTGAGAGCAAGAAAGAGATGAGCCCATTGCAGCAGGAAGTCTCTCATATGGGTAAGATAATAGCAAGAGTTGCGATAGTGGTGTGCATAATTGTATTCCTCATCGGAGTTTTCTTGCGTGGCCAGGGCATAATTGAGATGTTCACTTATAGCATCAGCATAGCGGTTGCAGTAGTTCCAGAAGGCCTGCCGACAGTCCTGACAGTTGCGCTTGCGATGGGTGTGAGGAAGATGGCAAGGAAAAATTCAATAGTGAAGAAGTTGGCCTCGGTAGAGACATTAGGATCGACAACAGTCATCTGCACAGACAAGACAGGGACAATAACAAAGAATGAGATGACTGTGAAAAGGATCTTTGCGAGCAACCGCTTCATCAACATTTCCGGTGAAGGCTACAACAAGGCCGGAAAATTCTCAGATACCAAGACAAAAGACTATGAGATGCTGCTCAAAGCAGGGATATTGTGCAACAACGCAAGCTTCCAGGATGACAGGTCCATTGGAGATCCGACTGAGATTGCCATTTTGGTGGCTGCGGCCAAGGTAGGCATAGAAAAAGAGCAGCTTGAACGCGAGTTCACGAAGCTTCATGAAATACCTTTCAGCTCTGAGAGGAAGATGATGACTGCGATCTATGCAGATAAGCAAAAGAGATTTGCTTTTGTCAAAGGTGCGCCAAGGGAAATAGTATCAAGGTGCAACCGCATCCTTGTTAACGGCAAGGTAAAAGCCCTGAATTCGGCAGAGAAAGAGAGACTGATGCAGAAAGACAGGGACATGGCAGAGACCGCTTTAAGGGTGTTAGGCACAGCTTACAGAGAAGTGGGCAAGAAAGAGAATCCTGCTGACGAAGAAGTGATAGAGAACAAGCTAATTTTCCTGGGCTTCTTCGGCATGATAGACCCTCCAAGGGATGATGTTGCTGGCGCGATTGGGCTTTGCAGGCAGGCTGGGATAAATGTTATCATGATTACTGGGGATCAGAAGACGACTGCGAAGGCAGTGGCAAAGCAGATAGGCCTGATAAGCAAAGATGAAGAGGCCATCACGGGGGAAGATCTCAAAGAGATGACAGATGATGAGCTCTTCGAGAAAATAAAGCACGTCAAGGTGTTCGCAAGAACCAGCCCATCAGATAAGCTGAGGATAATAGCTGTCTTGAGGAAGCACAACCAAGTGATTGCCATGACAGGCGATGGCGTCAATGACGCGCCTGCGTTGAAGAAATCTGACATCGGCGTTGCCATGGGAATCACAGGCACTGACGTGAGCAAGGAAGCGAGCCATATGGTGATAACAGATGACAGCTTCACAACCATAGTCTCTGCTGTCGAGGAAGGCCGTGGCATCTATGACAACATCAAGAAATTTGTGCTTTACAACATGACGGGCATAGCATCAGAGCTCTTCATAATACTTGTTGGCATATTCGCTTCGCTTCCATTGCCTCTTACAGCGATCCAGATACTCCTTGTGGACATGGGCACAGAGATATTCCCTTCTCTTGCGCTCGGCCTTGACAACCATGACGCAAACATAATGCAGAGGAAGCCGCGCGACAGGAGCGAGAGGATGATGAACAAAGAGATGATACTAAGTATATTATCATTGCGCTTCTGATTACATTCTTCTTGGTTCTGCTATTCCTCTATTACCTTAACACTGAAGGCCATGCAAAGGCGCAGACAATGACCTATGTCACGCTTGTTGTCTTCCAGATCTTCAATGTCTTCAACTGCAGGCACAAGACACAATCAATATTCATGATGAGCATGAATAAGTATGTTGTCTATGCCACGCTTGCTTCAATCACCTTGCTTCTGTCATTGCTTTATATTCCTGTACTTTCACATGCTGTCGGCTTCATTGGCCCTGGGATCAGGGATTGGGGCATCGTGATTTTAACGGCAAGCACCACAATAATGGTCTTCGAGACAAAGAAATTCTTTGCCCGCAAATCCCAAAAAGCTTAAATATCCCTATTACAAAGTAGATATTATGGGGGACAGGAGAACTCTTGAAGTGCTGATCGGCATGCTGCTGATATTCTTTGCTGTAGCTTTGCTGGCATATTTTGACTCAACAAGGCAAGTGAAGATCTTTGAGATGGGGCTGCCTGACCTTATGGAGAACACATTAGTGATATTTTTTTCACTATTTTCTATAGGGGTTGTCGTGTATGAAATTGTAAAGACAAAAGTTAGGGCAGTGGCTTAGCGCTTTCTCGCTGTTTTGTAGATGTGCCTGTAATTCAGAAGCATGAGGACACTCCAGATGAACATATTTAAGATGATTCCCGATGGGGAGACTTCGTGCACATTCCTTCCTATCGCACCATTGTGGCCCCAGTAGAACATCGTGAATGGCGCCCCAAGATGCTTGCTGCAGTCTCCAGGGCAGGCATAGCTGCAGCCGCCGCAGTCTTTTGCCAGGTTGATGCTCCATGGGGCCCAGAACATCAAATCTGTCACAATGATAACAATCACAATTGAGAGAAGGATCTTGAGGTTCATAAAAGCCATAACAGCCAACAAGCTATTTATATTTTAGCAAAAAAAGCCCTCGGGGAGAATAATCAGAGATTTTTTAAAAAAATCTCGTAAAAACAGTGCCGTCTCCGCTTCGCTCGACAGCACAAAAAAGCCCTCGGGGAGAATTGCACTCCCGACCTGCACATTACTTGCAAACTCCGTTTCAACGAAGTTTGAAATACGAGTGTGCCGCAATAGCTACTATGCTACGAGGGCATGAATATGATGTCAAAACTTTGCTAGCATCTCATCTTTCTTGAGCTGCCTCTGGCAGTTGTTGCATACCGTATGCAGCTTGCCTTTCTTGTCCTTAACATAAGTGCCGAAAAGCTTGCTCAGGAAATTCTCATTTATCTTCCCTTTGCATATTTCGCATTTCATATGGCTTAGGAAAGGAATTTCATTTATAAAACTAACCAAAAATATATAAGGAAGAGAGGGACAAAGAAGGCCATGGGACTCAAGGTAAGCTTGGCGGCAGGACTTGTCGGGGCGGCAGCCTTCATATATTTCTCAGGAACAATCTATGCTTCCATAGGCAGAGAATTCTTCGGGATGTGGATTGATGGCATCATCGTCGGGATCATCATATTCTTCCTTGCTGCAATGATAAGCTCATCACTGAAGCCAGCCACTTTTGAAGCAAAACAAGAGAAGGCTAAACAGCCCGGATCCGATCGCCAAAAATAGCCCTGCCTAATCTCACCATGTTGCTGCCTTCTTCAATAGCAGCCTCAAAATCATTGCTCATCCCCATCGAAAGCCACTTTACATTGAGCCTCTCCTTCAGCTTCCTCATCTCGATGAAATAAGGCCTGCACTTCTCGGCCTCCATGAATGGCGGGATACACATAATGCCATTTACCTTTATGTTCTGGAGCTTGAGCAGCCTGTCATAAAAAGTGAAAACATCCTCTGGCATTATGCCTGTCTTCTGTTGCTCCCTACCTATGTTGACTTCTATGAAGATTTCCATCACCTTATTCTTCTCTGATGCCCTCTTGTCTATCTCTTCTGCCAGCTTCAGCGAATCAACACTCTGTATGCAGTCAAACAATTCAACGGCTTTTTTTGCCTTGTTGGTCTGCAGATGGCCTATAAGGTGCTTTTTGACTTCATTGAGCTTCAGGAATTTATCTTCGGCTTCTTGGACGCGATTTTCCCCTATAAATCCAATCCCCAACCTTATTGCCTCATTGACCATCTCAGCCGGGATGGTTTTTGTGACGACAATTAATCTAATATCATTCTCAGTCCTTCCTGCCTTTTTTGCGGCTTCTTTTATCCTGAGCTTTGCCGTCTCGATATTTTTTGCCAGATCCATAGGCCTTTGTCACCGAATGATATTTATAAAACTTGCCACTCTAGCCTTGATATGAATTATGTTGACGTGCACGCGCATCTTGAGGCTTACAGGAATGCGGATGAAATAGTCGATAACGCCAAGAAAGCCGGCGTCAAAGCAATTGTCTACAATGGCATAAGCAGGGAAACGAACAGGAAAGCCCTAGAATTCAGCAAAAGATATGATATTGTCAAGGCCGCTCTTGGTCTCTATCCGATAGAGATTTTATCCATGAAAGATGAAGATATCGAGGCAGAGCTCAAGTTCATTGAAGAAAACAAAGAAAATATTGTTGCAGTGGGAGAAGTCGGGTTGGATTTCAAGGAAGACCTGGAACAGCATGAGAAGCAAAAGAAGTGGTTCAGGAGATTCATCGAGCTATCAATCAAGTTGAATAAGCCAGTCTCAGTCCATTCAAGGAAGGCGGAAGCAGAAGTCATCCAGATACTGGAAGAGACGGAGGCAAAAAAGGTGCATATGCACTGCTTCTCTGGAAACATGAAGCTTGTTGAGAAGATAATAAGCAACGGGTGGCATCTTTCAATTCCCACAAATATCGTCTTCTCGGAGCATTTCCAGGCAATTGTTAAAAGGACACCAATGAAGCAGCTCCTTACAGAGACAGACAGCCCATTCCTGTCACCATTTAAAGGTCAGGAGAACCAGCCGGCCAATGTCACAGAGTCGTTGAGAAAAATAGCTGAAATCAAGGCAGTTACTATGGAAGACGCCGCCAATATACTATTCATGAATTACCAAAATCTATTTCTTTGAAGCAAATTATATAAACCAGCTCAAATAGGTTAAGCTAAATGGAGATAAAAGTCGAGACGAAAGACGGCCCGGAAGAGATAAGGAAGGCGATCAAAGTGCTTCAGAGCTTCTTGGAAGGCCAGCCTGCAAGAAATGAAGATATAGAGGCGAAACAGGCTGCTATGGGCATCTTCAAGGAAGAGAAACCCAAGAAGACAGAAAAAAATGAAGAAGCATTTTCTGACGTCCAAATAATACCTTACTGATATGAGAGACAAGAAACTCAAGGAAGCCATACTTGAGCAGAAAAAAGAGGTTGACAGCATAGAGATCAAGGTAGACAGGATGACGCGCAGCCTGCTCGACAAGGTCCCTGGGCGCTTCAGCTATAAGGACGTTGCAAGAGCATTCTTCGGCGCTTTCTTTGTCGGCATCAACTTCATATTCGCGGGCCGCCTCATAACAGTCGCGACAAACATAACTTGGCACAACATCCTCCTGATAATACTAGTTAATATTGTTCTGTTAACAGGAGGAATTTATTATATAGGATACAGGAGAGTAGAGAACAAGAGCGAAAGGCCTTTCCTGCAGTTCTGGTTCAAGCGCATAGTCGTCTTCTGCATCGTTTCCATGATAGTGTCATTCTTCCTGATATATCTTTTCGCAATTTATTCCGAGCCACAGATACATGGTTTTTATGATCTGGTGCGCGTAGCAGTGATAATATCTATCCCGACATCGATTGGTGCGGCTTTCGGCGACCTTCTTAAGCAATATTAATAAACAAAGGCATCTTCTAAGGTGTTATGGAATACGAATTTTTCGATCACACTGCGGACATGATGTTCAAGGCATATGGGAAAGACATAAACGAGAAGTTCAGGAATGCCGCCTATGCCATGTGGAGCATCATTGTCGACAGGCAGCATGTGAGGCCGAAGCTAAAGAAAAAAATGATACTAAAGTCTGAAGATTTGAAGACGTTACTATACAATTTCCTTGAACATTTTCTTATACAGCTGGATTCTTCTTCATTTCTTCTGTATAGAATTGACAAGATTGAAGTAAAAAAAGAGGACAGCGTATACATGCTGAATGCAGAGTACTGGGGCGACCTCGCTGAAGGCTATGAGACTTTGGAGCATGTCAAGGCCGTGACATATAACAGCATGGAAGTCAATGACGATTTTGTGCAGGTTGTGCTGGATTTGTAGATATCAGGCCTTCTGTCCCATAAAGAATCTTAAGATATTTGAGGAGCGGACCCAATAATTCTCCCATATCTACAGACCTATCCCGAGCATATGGCGAATCTTCGTTAATCAGCCTCTCATACTTGAGCTGTATTCTTATTAACTTATCTTTCTCACCATAAAGGCAATCAGCTTCCTTGCCGAATATTATTGCAACCCCCTCATCTATCTTGAAGCTGCCTTTGCCAACTTGGCGTCTTGAGGTATAACCTTCCCTCAAAAGGGCACCGACCAGCTTGTCTATGTCTATGACATAATCCTCATTCATCTTGAGCAGGAAAGAGTGCCCTCTTGGCCAGAACCTTATGAACTCAAATTCCTTGAGACTGTCCAGAAAGCCTATTTTCTCCTCTAATTCCGAAAAGCATTCCATGGTTAGTCGGAATAGGAAAGCTTATTTGAATCTATGTTGTCCGAAAAAGTACAATAAATATAAAAACAACAGGAAGTTAATGGGCATGATGCATGAAGAAATCCTAGCAAGCATGGGGCTGACGAAGAATGAGGCAGAAATCTACCTATTGCTACTAAAAGAGCCAGAGTCTTTGGCCTCAAGGATAGCAAGGAAGACAAGGATATCGAGGCCGCATGTCTATGACACCTTGAATAAGCTTGCCGAAAAAGGCCTAGCTTCTTATGTCATAAAAAATGGGAATAAGTATTTCAAGGCTGTGAACCCCAGAATTTTTGAGGACCTCCTGGATGAGAGGAAAAAGAAGCTTTCTGAGGCCATGCCTTTCTTGCTAAACAGCTTTTCTGAGAACAAGAGCGAGACAAAAGTTGAGGTCTACGAGGGCAAGGAAGGCATTAAGAGCGTCTTCAACGACATAATCAGGGAAAAGAAAGACTTTGTCGGCTTCGGGGCGACAGACAGGGCAATGCAGCTCTTGCCGGACTTCACCAAAAGATATCTCAAGCTGAGGGAAAAATACAACATTAAGGCAAGGCAGCTCTACAACCAGGGCGGCAGTTATCTGAAGACAAGGATGTCGCAATTCAAGCCGCTGCCAAAAGAATTCTCGGGGCCAGCGACAACTCTAGTTTATGGCAGGAAAGTCGCTATATTCATGTGGTTCACCGAAGAGCCTATAGCTGTGGTGATAGAAAGCAGGCAAGCCGCGAAGGCTTACAAAAATTATTTTGAGCTTATGTGGGCTTCCCTTTAATCACTCAAGCCATGGATATTTCTGCACCAATGATGTGTCCTTCCACCAGCCGTGCAGGCTCCATGCTCTTGGCTCTAGCACATAGATGCCGAAAAACCCTATGATATAGATTATATGCTCATCAAATATGGGGTTGTTTGCCGGCGGGAATTCTGCGAGCCACATAAGCAATGCAAGTATTGCTCCAGACCATGTGGCTATCTTGAGGCCGATTCCAGAGAGCAATGAAAGCCCTATGAACAGAAGCCCGAGCATGAAGAGCCAGTCGACTATTGATGAACCTGCAAGCGCTTTGAATGTGCCGGCGAACCAACCGCCAGCGTGTGAAAGGAACCCTGTTGTGGGAGAATTTCCCAGAAGCCAGCTTTTGTCATGTGCCGTTGCTATACCAAGGCCAAAAAGCTTGTCCAGGAAAGCCCAGAAGAAAAGCCAGCCCAAAGCAATCCTCAGTGTCGCTCCGAAGTATTCAAGTTTTTCCATAAGTTTCCAATGATAAACTAATATTTAAAGCTTTGTAGCAATATTTTTAAAGGCAAGAGGCTTTCCAGCCATAATGAAAAGGGGCATATTGATTTTTGTCACCATCTTGATTTTCTCTGGTTTAGTTTACGCTGCTGTTGGTCCAAGGTCGACTGTGCAGACGACAACCATAGAAACGACACTGATCATAGAGTCACCACCTATAACAACATCCACCCCCACAACAATAATGCAGTTCAAGTGCAGCACTCTCGGCACATTACAGGAAAGGATAAGGTGCAGGATTGGCCTGAAAGAAGAGAATGAGCTGAATTACCTCCCAGAGGAATGCAAGCCTTTGCTAGGAAGGAAGAGGGTAGACTGCATTAAGCTATATTCGGCCACCAACAAGTGCTTTGACATAAAAGATGAGGATGGCAAGCTCAATTGCGCGAGGAGTGCCGTGAACATCACAGATGTAAGGCAGGAAGCGGCGAACTGCAAGATTAAGTTGGGTAACGAAAAAGACGCTTGCATGAACAACCTTAAGGCGAAGGCTTATGGCCTAATAAAGTTCCGCTTCTATAACCTTGAATACAGGGCTCAGCAACTCAAAGATAAGGGCGTCAGTGAAGACTTGATTGTCAAGTTTATCTCAGATTTGGAGCTGAAGAAGCAGTCGTTCAATGATGCAAAATCATCAGCCGAAAGGAAACAGATGATTTTGGATGCAAGGCAGCTCTGGAAGGACTTTTTGGTCAATGCGGGTGTAAAAAAATGAGAAAACTGTTTGCATTGCTCGCTATAATACTTTTCCTCAGCTTAATTGTCGGATGTGGTAGCACAGACTACAAAGCGCAGGCACAAGTTAATGATACAACAACCACAGTTACGCAGCAGGCAGCAGAGAACAAAATGAACGTCACGATTGATGACGGCTTAGATTCTGCTCTGCAAGAGCTTGATATTGTAGATTCACAGTAGCTTAGCTTTCTCAAGAGCTTTTCTGAGCCTCAAAGTGTCGCCTAAAGGATCAGGGCTTTCGCTTATTATTGTTATATCAACCTTGACCTCTGTGAGAGCCTTTACAAGCTTCTTTATCTCTTCTTCCGGAGTTATAAGATGCTTTTTTTCGCCCTTGTCAGTGAACTCAATGCCCTGGAAATGAGCATGTATATGGCCATGCCCTTTTATCTCATCCAGGATTTTTTTATAATCAATAGGCTTCTGGAATTTTGCTATCAAGTGAGAGAAATCAACACAGTAGTGGCATTTTGTGTCCTTTATGAGCTTATGCAGCTGGTCAAGGTCGCCGAATTGTGAGACTTTTCCTGTTGTTTCAGGTGCCAATTTTGTTGTCCAGCCCTCTTTCCTTATTTTATCTTGCATGTCAAGGATCTGCTCTTTCATGTACTCATAAGCCTCTCCCCTGTCCATACCTTGATAGTAGCCAGGATGGAATACAACATATGTCGCACCAAGATGATGCCCTCTTTCAATGCTGTCAAGGATCCTCTTTTTGCTGGCCTCAAGCTTGTCTTTCTCTCTTGAAAGAAGGTTTATATAATATGGGGCATGGATAGAAAGCGAGACATCGAGCTTCTTGGCCTCTTTTCCTACGGCTTTTGCATCATCATTCTTCATATAGACGCCGCGCACAAACTCAATCTCCTGCGCCTTTATGCCAAGCCCAGAGAGCCTCTTAAGGCTGCTTATTGTATCTTTATCAACATTGCCTGCAGGCCCTATTTTTATAGTTGAATGAGTCATAGTAAAACCTCGTGTTTGCAGTCAAATATTCCGCAAACTTGCCCATTGATGCATGGTACCAACCGGCAAGTTTGCGTTATCATTCAGCTTAGAAAAAGCTTGCTGTATTTAACAGTTATGCTGCTCACTATTGTGCTGAATATCATGAACAGGATGGCTATATTGATGATCTTGCTCACGCCAAAAAGCCCAAGATCAAGGCTTGTGAGCTTATAAGCAAAGAAGAGCAGCACAAAAATGGCCATGTTGAGGCCTTTGCTTGCGCTCAAAGAGACAAAAAGCCTTTCTTTCTGCCCTAGGCTTGGGAAGACGGCGCTTGCAGCGACATAGCGCAAAATGGTATAAGCGAAAAATAGTATGGCCCCAGAGACGACTTGTGCGAATGTCGGCGGCGTGGAGTATATTATCACACCTATTGAGACAATTACTGTTATCTCAAATATCTCCTTAAGGTAGAATGGCAGCTTTATCTGCTTCTCCTTGTTCTTGAAATGGAGATTTGCGAACATGAGGCCGAAAATCACTATGGAAATGAAGGCATTGACATCAAATATCTTGGCTATGAAAAAGCAGACGAAGCCGAAGCCAACCACGATTGGATTTGCCCACTTATGGAGCCTATTCCTGGCAAAGAGGAAGAAGCAGAACAGGCCGAAGACAAAACCAAGAGCTATCCCCCCAAGAATCTTTTCCATAGGCATCAGCAATCCAGATTGCCTGAATTCAAGGAGGATAAACAAAAGAAGCGACACTAAGATTGTGGACATCAATGACTCGAGTCCCAAAATTTCCTTCATCGTTGCAGATTTTGTTCCCTCAACGAAGTCGTTTGAATTGAGCGTAAGTAAAATTGAGAGGAACATGAGCATGGCCAGATCCGCGAAGTCGAACAGTACATAAGAAAAGAATGACAGGAAAGACACATTCAGGAAAAGCGAGACTAGGATGAAAAGGAAAGATCTCTGCCACATCGTGTCAAGGTGCAGCAGCTTCACCCTTGATGTGCACTCAAAAACGATGAAGATGAACACTACAGATGTGATGGCAAGGAAAATTCCCACTGGGATGTTGAAAAGGGCGTTTGCCGCGATAAATCCTAGAATAAGGCCAGAGGCCAGCAGCATGAGATGCTTATGGAATCCGAGCTTCTCAGAAAGGAAAATCGCTAGCGAGCCGAAAAGCAGGATTAGCGCGAAATATAGCCAAGCGACTTCCATCTTACACCTCTTTTTATACAACTATGGAATATTTATTTATTAAGGTTTCTGTAAATACTGTTGAATTCATCCGAAAATTTAAGAGCAGTCTCCTGGTCGTTTATTATGAGCATGTTCTCATCATTGGCCCTGTTGCCATTGTTTGTCGGATTGTAGCTGCCGGTCACGACGCTGCCGTCTATTATGAACACCTTGTCATGCAGCAATCCCTTCGCCTCATACAAGCGGACATCAATTCCTTGGTATTCAAGCAGGTCGTGCACAGAGTCAGAGAGCTGGCTGTTCTCGAATACGCCAGAGACGCGAACGCCCTCATTTGCCTTCTCAACCAGCGCATTGGCTATCTCCCTGTCGGTGAAGCTGTAGACAAGGAACCTTATGCTCTTTTTTGCGGCCTTTATCTTGTCAATAAGGTGAGCTGCGCAGCTGTCCTCAGGGCAGAAATAGTTCTCTATCTTCCCATTTGAGAAGGAGCTGACCCTGTTCTTTGTGTTTTTCTCATAATTCCGGAGCTCATTGAACTCATCCTCATAGTTCTGCGCAAGGGCTCTTGACCTGATGATGACTATATTATTCTTGTCCTTCTTCGCGTTTGTGACTGGATTGAAGCTCCCGGTTATTGTGATTGCATCATCAATGACACAGAACTTGTTATGCATCAGGCTGTCTTTCGTGTCAAATCTTACGTATTGCAGATAGCCAAGCTTATCGGCATAATTATTATCAGAGAAAACCTTTACATCAATCTTGCTTCTCTTGTTGTCGAAGACCTTTATGAGACGGTCATCGCCAAAGTTGTAAAGGGCGCAGTGGATAGATTTGTTCGCTATTGAGAGCTTCGAAGCCATTATGGCTGAACAGTCCTCCGGCGGGCAGAAATGGGGCTCTATCCCAGATGTCTCTGCAACAACAAGGCCCGTAGGCTGCTCGTTCTTGTTTTGGTTGAAAGTGAGGAATGTGACTGCCATAGCAACAAGCACAAACAGAACAAAATATTGCCA
>JAGVOV010000111.1 GCA_020052545.1 archaeon
AGTAGATGGCCCTACTATGCCTTATGTCTTTGCTCATTCCGACAACACCATTCATGGCATCTGTCAGCTTGCCGCTTATCATGAATCCTCTGACAGGGATTTTTCTCCCTTTCTCGACAAGATATGCTTCCTGCACATTGACTGAAAACTCTGTTGTCATAGGATTAGCGGTATGCGCGCCTATTATATTCTCAATTATTATTGCATCATCAATATTTATCTCTTTTGCCCTGAAGATAAGGTTGCTGAAGTCCAGCCCGGAACCACTTGAATTTGCGGTGTTCTTTTTCTTTGCTTGCCTTGCGGTATTGAGATCATAGATAAGATTCCTCAAAAACCCATCTTCAATCAGGGCAGTTTTTCCTGTCGCGCTGCCCTCATCATCAAAGCCTGAGCTGTTCTCACCCAGATCCATGAGCGCATCATCAGTGAGGCTCACATCCCCCACTATCTTTTTCCCAACCTTGCCATTGAATATGCTCCTTCCCTTCTCATAGTTCTTTGCATTGAAGTTATCGAGAAATGCGGCCCTCAACAACGAAGCAAAGACTTCGTTGCTGAAAACAACAATATCCTTCTTTTTCTTGAGCTTCCCGACTTTCATGAAATCTTCAGTTTTTGCTTTGAGCCTTGAACAGAGCTCACCATTATCGAAGAAATAAGCTTCATTCCTCATCTCGGAAAAGCTGTCGTTTGCCACGCTCGAGAGGACAGCAAAAAAGCTGGATCTTTTTTCCTCAACATAGACACCATTTGAATTCATCACGATATTTCTTCCTGCCGATGCTATTATCGCTCCCCCATTGACGCTTATCTTTTTTGTCTTGACCTTGCTTATGCATTCTTTGGCATAATCAACAAGATCACCAGGATCAAGGCGTTTTATTTTATTGTCAAAAACCCGGACTTTCCCATAATTTTGCTTTGAAGGCAGGCCATGGAAATACTCAAGTTCGCCGCTGTTCTTGATTATCTTGTCCAGTCTGTCAACAATTGAAGGCTCTATCATAGAGGCGCTCACGACGCCATATCTTTTCCCTTTCCAGGCCTTTATTATATATCTTTCAGTGTCCCCTGAAGCGAACGATTTCACTTTATTGTTCTCAATCTCGGCCTCATTTGAGTAACCAGATTCAAGGTTAATCTGCCAATTATCAAAGGCATGAAGCTTTTTCTTGAGGCTGTCAGCTATCATATCCCACCTACAACTGCCCTGTCTATCAGGATCCTCGGGTTGTAGCCTATTACCCTGACACCTTGGCCATTCTTGCCACACGTGCCAGGCTGCCCCTTCTCATAATTTTTTGATATTCTTGATATTTCTTTTAAAATCTTCAGTGTGTTGCCAGAAAGCGAGACTTCCCTCACAAGGCCGCTCAATTTTCCATTTTCTATCAGATTCCCATATAAGGCATTGAACTGGAAATCACCAGTCCTTGTGTCTACCTGGCCGCCTTTGCTGCCCCTCAGGAAGAATCCTTTCTTTATTCCATGGAACATCTCGTCCTCACCAAAATCGCCTTTCTCGATATAAGTATTCGACATCCTGACTATTGGAACGACAGAATAATCCTCCGCCCTTGCGTTTCCCGTCGGCTTTTTTCCAAAAATTGCGGCAGTCTCCCTCGAATGCATGTGTGTTTTTAACACCCCATTTTTGATAAGATAGGTCTCCTGGGCCTTTATCCCCTCATCATCATAGAAATAGCTCCCCCAGTAATTATCCAGCGCGCTATCTACAACATTCACATTCCTGTCTGCAATCCTCCTGCCGATACTTTTATGGAGACATGAATCGTCTTGCATAACTATATCCGCCTCTGAAGCATGTCCTACTGCCTCATGCGCAAAAACATCAGTCAAAGCGCCGTCACAGACCACAGGAAATATCCCTCCCTTGGCATGTTTTGCCTTAAGAAGCTTTATCGCTTTGTCTCTGGCATCATGGCAAATCTTATCAAAATCTTTTACTACCTCGTAGCCGAGCATTTCTCCAACCCTGTCAGAATAGTCAGCAGTATTACCCCCCTCTTTTGCTGTGAGGCTACACACAGCATTGGTATAAAGTAAGTCCTGTTTTATCTCGCTTCCCAGGCTATTTTTGTAAATTGAATTTATTTTGGCGCTCGATTGGGAAATCTGTGAGCTTTTTATTTTCCTGTCTTTCATCATCTCTTTGCCCAGATCAAGAAAATAATCCTTTTTTTCGCTTAGGTCGACATTCTCAGGATCTATCTTTCTCCTGCTTCTTCTTTCATCCTTGACAGATTCGCCGAGGAAAATCTTTTTTTTGTCATCTGAAAGCCTGTCCATGCTTTTAGCTATCTCGAGGGCTTCGGTGGCGAGAGAATCAGCACTTTTCCTTGAGCTGTGCGCAAAGCCGAAACCATTGCCATACAAAACGCGGACAGAGGTGCCATTCTTTATGCTGTTTGATATCTCCTTGACTTCTTTGTTCCAGACAAAGATCCGGTCTATTTTTGTATTCTCTTCCCTTATTTCCCAAAACCTGATTTTAGGTAGCGAAAGAACCCGGCTCATCTTGTCGTTTCAAAGCTTGCGACAGTCTCTGCCAATTCCTTTGCTTTAGAATTCTTCTCAAAATGGTCGCGGACGGGCTTGACTAGCTTGTCAACATATATCGCTGCTGCATTTTTCAAATCCATAGGGTGCATCTTTCCAGAGGCATAATCATTAGCAAGCTCATCAAAGCTTGAAAACTCAACATCACCGCCAAACTTCTCAGGCCTCTCAATTTTTATTTTGTCAAACTTCTGGAATACGATATGCCTGTAATATTCTATAACCGGATTTTCGGTTATCTGTTTTTCCGGGCAGAACGCCTTTGATAGCTTCTTTTTTATCTCTTCTTCGGAATCTGTCATGAAGATTGCGCTTTCAGGCTTGCTCTTGCTCATCTTCATCTCCAAGGCCTTTTCGAATGCATCCCCTTCTCCGAGCTTATGCTGAAGGCCAAGAAGCATATGATGACTGACAATTACAGGCTTCCAGAAGCCGAGCTTCGGGCCTATCTCACGTGCGAGCATATTCACTTTTCTCTGGTCCATGCCAAGTTGGCAGATATCTGCCTTAAGATGGAAGATGTCTGCCGCCTGCATGCAAGGATACAATATCTGACTAGCCTGCTGGACTTCAGAGTCTTTTCTTCCCATTATCTGGCCAGTTCTTACAATTCGCTGCAATGTTGTATTTCTAGCGACTTGCATGACTATCTTCCAGTATTCCGGATCTTTCACATAATCGCTTACCCAAACGAATTCGACATTGTCAAGGTCCATGTCGCAAGCTTTCCAGGTCTCGATGAAATACTTGCCCACAGTCTGTATCTTGTCAAGATCTCCATTCATCTTGTTATTGGCCCATCCATGCCAATCAGCAACCAGCATCTTGAACTTGCAGCCGGCCTTTGTCATCTTGTTTATGTTGATGGCACGCAACAGCCCTTGAGCTATGTGGATCTTTCCAGACGGCTCAAACCCGTCATATGCGGTTGGGCTTTTTTTCTCTGAAAGAAGCTGCCTAAGCTCATCCTCTGTCACAATCTCCTCACCGACCTCTTTGATGAGGCTTAATCTTTTCTCTGCATCCATACACTGCCTGCAAATTCCTCATTATAAAAAACTTTCCACAAAGCACGAGACAGACTCCTACCATTCGCTGTTTTATACACACACGCCACAAGGCAAACTCACTCAGTTCGTAGCCTTGTGATGCACGCATCACAAGACAAAGCCGCATAACCCTTATATACAATAAAAGCAAAGCAAGCATCATGCTATCAGTAAGCGACCTTTCAACTTTGCAGTATTGCTCCAGAAAATTGTTTTTGCAGAAAGCTCTCGGCCTTAGGGAGCCGCCAAAAGCTTCAACATCTCTGGGAACATTGCATCATGACTTGCTCGAGGCTGCGTCAAATAAAGAGGAGGAAGCGATAGGGAGGACTTCTTTTGGGATGTCAAAGGCTGATATCTATGAGATTTACACAGAGATATACCTTCCTTTGATAGATATCATAATCATTCAAAACCAGCCAATGCTTGACAGGTTCAATGTAGATGGTGAAGAGATAAAGCAGCAGCTAAGGCAAGTATTGAAGGCAGAGGCAGGCTTCATGGCAGAGAGGGCGCATAAGCACATGAACCTCTTCAATCTGGCAGGAGAAGATCTCTATGCCAAGATGCCAAAAATTATTTCTGAAGTCAAGGTGAAGTCAGAGCTTCTTGGCCTGAATGGAAGGATTGACAGGATGGAAGATTCTGAAAGCATAATCAATATCTATGAGCTCAAGACCGGCAAAGTGCCTATGACGGGATTCTGGCCCGGCCACAAGACCCAACTTTCAGCTTACATCTTAATGGCAAAGGAGAACCTTGGTAAAGAAGCTAGAGGATTTGTCTATTACCTTGAGAATAGC
>JAGVOV010000159.1 GCA_020052545.1 archaeon
AAGGAAAAGTCCTAGGGGCGAGTATGAGCTGACAGATGCGATAACGATGCTTGCAAGAGAGAAGAAAGTCAAGGTCAACAAGCTCAAGGATTACTGGATAGATTTGGGAAGCATAGATGACCTGCCTAAAGTCAGGGCTTTATTGAGAAGGCACAAAGTATGCTGATCGAATCTCTTTCCGGAATAAGGGGGATATTCGGCCAGGAGCTGACTGAGGAAATTGTCAAGGGCTATGCAGCATCATTCTGCGAAGGCAAGAAAAGAATTGCGCTTGGATATGACACCAGGCAGAGCAATCAGACCATAAAGAGATGGATAACTGAGGTTTCTGGCGGGACAATACTGGATGTGGGAATTTTGCCTACACCAGCAATCTGCATGGCACTCAAGGCGCTGAAGGCGGATGCTGGCATAATAATAACTGCGAGCCACAACGAGCCTGAATTCAATGGCTTGAAGCTGCTCGGCAAGGATGGCAGCATAATAACTGAGAAGGAATTCTTTAAGCTGAAAAATGAGAAAGATAGGGTAAAAATCACTTTTTCAAAGGCCAAGGTTCTGGACAAGAGAAAAGAAGCTCTAGACTCTTATCTTAAGTTTGTCTTTTCAAACCTCAGCAAGAAGGACCTTTTGAACATAAAGGCATCAAAGATCAAGCTTCTTTTGGACCCAAATGGCGGTGCCTCAATACCTGTGCTCAAGGAAATTATGCCGAAGCTCGGCATCAGGTTCAAGATCCTGAATGAGGCTCTTGGGACATTCAGCAGGAAGATAGAGCCCACGATAGCAAGCCTTGATTACTTGAATCTTGAAGGATATGATTTTGCAGCTGCATTTGACTGCGACTCTGACAGGATTGAATTTGTGCTGCCGAAAAATGCAGATTTCGCCATCAAACATAGCCCAGTTGTGGATGGCAACTATGTCCTTGCCATGGCAATTGACGAAGTATTGTCTGGGAGGAAGAGCGATGTTATTGTCAATCTGGCAACATCAAATCTTGTAGCTGCCATAGCCCAAAAACACAAGTCCAAAATCATCATTGTAGATGTCGGCGAAACCAATATTGTACAGGCGATGAAGAAAAACAAAGCCATTATTGGCGGTGAAGGAAGCTCTGGGGGGGTAATAATAAGCCCCGGAAAGTCAAGGGACGGCATTTTGACATTGCTGATTGTCCTGAAGTTTCTTGCCAGAAAAAAGCAAAGCCTCGATTCAGTGCTCTGCAGCTATCCACAGTTTTTCAGCTTCCAAAGGAAGATAATAGCAAACAGCTTCAATCCAGAGAAGATCAAAGCTTCTTTCCAGAAAAGCAAGATAATTGAGAGTGGTTATGGCATCAGGGTTGAGATTGGAGAAAGCTGGATATTCTTCAGACCAAGCAAGACTGAGCATGGGATTTTGAGGGTCATCACAGACTCCACAAGCCCTGAGAAAGCATCAAAGCTCATGAATATTGCGATGCAGACTTTAGAGGCATAAACTTTATAACCCTCTGACATTTCTTCATGCTTATGAAAACCGTCTTCCTTACAGGCGCTGCAGGCTTCATAGGCAGCCATACTGCTGAGAAGCTGCTTTCGCTAGGCTATGCTGTTATCGGCGTTGACAACTTTGACGGCCTGCTTTATGACCCAAGCATCAAGAGGAAAAACATTGTCCTTCTGAAAAACAAGAATTTCACTTTCTACGAAATCGACATAGCCGATAAGGCTGAGCTTGACAAGGTGTTCAAGAGGCATAAGTTCGATTTTGTGGTGCATCTGGCCGCGAGAGCTGGCGTGTTGCCAAGCCTCAAATTCCCACAGCTCTATGCAGAAGCCAACATAACTGGCACGATAAATGTCCTAGAGGCATGCAAAGACGCGGGAATAAAACGGGTTGTCTTCGCCTCAAGCTCAAGCGTCTATGGCAGCAACAAAAAGCTGCCATTCAGCGAAGAGGACAGGACAGACACTCAGATAAGCCCTTACGCAGCGACAAAGAAGGCAGGGGAATCGATCTGCCACTCTTACAGCCATATCTATGGCATGTCGATAGCATGCCTGCGCTTCTTCACAGTATATGGGCCGCGCGGCAGGCCGGATATGGTCATCTACAAGTTCACAAAGAACATCTTTGAAGGAAAGCCAATCACAGTCTTTGGCGAAGGCACCAAGCGCGATTATACTTATATCGCAGACATCGTTGATGGTGTCATTGCCGCGATGGAGAAGAACAAAGGCTACAACATCTACAACCTCGGCAATTCTGACACTGTGGAGATGACAAAGCTTCTGTCCTTGATGGAAAAATACATTGGCAAGAAAGCCATCATCAGGAAAGCTCCTCTGCCGACCGGAGATGTGCCTGCAACCTATGCTGACATCGCCAAGGCAAAGAAGATTCTAGGCTTCAATCCCAAGACAAAGATCGAGACAGGTTTGAAGAATTTCGTAGACTGGTACAAGAAGGAATTCAATGAAGATATTTAGGATTTTCACCCGCGATTTCAATCAATGGACCAACCAGTTGGTCAGAGAGATGTATGTTCTGAAGTTTCCCGAAATCTGGGGAAAAGGCCTGAAAGACCAGATGGTGCACTACACCGGCAACTCGTTCGAGTGGTGGCGCTATGAAGACGATTATCTTGAACTCCAAAGCTATATGATAAAGAAGCCGCTCAGCAGCTGGATCTTCCAGGAGACAACGATAGAGGAATTCAAGCGGAATATTGACGGCTTTAGGGCTCTTAGCTTGATGGCCGTGAAGGACATCAAAGACCACGTGGAGCATCTAAGCCAGCTCAAAGAGGCTTTCAGGAGGATCTACCCTTGGTATGCGCTGTGCATATTTGTTGCCGGCCATTGGCGCGAGAAGATTCTCGCCATGAATGGCCAAAAAGCCCAGCAAGTCATAGATAGGCTATATCATGGCAGGGAGCATAGCGAGGGCATGCTCAAGATCAATGACAACCATATGAGGGCTTGGTTAGGACCGATGCTGAGGAAGAAAGGCATTTCAGGAGATTACCTCAAGCTCATGTCGGTCGAAGAGATTGACATGCTTGTCATAAATGGCAAAGCTCCGAAAAAAACAGAGCTTGAAGCAAGGGCAAAAGGCTTCTTCTTCATTGATGGGAAGATAACACCGATAAAGTCTTTTGATTCTTTTCTGGAGCAGAAAGGGCTTTCCTTCGACAGGGAGAGCGTACAGGGATTGACAGAGCTCCATGGGACTGTTGCATATCAGGGCGGCATAGTCAAGGGGAAAGTGAAGAGAGTGTTCAACACTGACCAAGTCAAGGATTTCAGGAAGGGCTGTATCCTTGTTACTCCAATGACATCGCCAGAGTATCTTCCAGCCATTGAAAAGGCAGCTGCCATAGTCACGGACGAAGGAGGCATCACCTGCCATGCTGCGATTGTCGCCCGTGAATTGAAGAAGCCATGCATAATGGCCACGAAACATGCTACCGAGATATTTGAGGATGGCAGCATCATTGAAGTCGATACCAGCAAAGGCATAGTAAAGAAGCTTTGATTCCCGTCGAGGTCCGGTCCGGACCAGACTTAGTTCGAACTGCGGACTGCACTGAAAAATTACTTCTTTGACTCATAAATCCTAAGTACTCTGGCCAGCAAAAAACACGCACTCCTGCTTCAAAGACGTACTTAGTTTTTGTAAAAAGTTTCAAGAGGAAACTTACGAACGTAGTGAGATAAACTCACGAGACGAAGTCGAGATTAGGATTGAGGAAATTCATTATATAAATTCAACATTTCTGTAGCATCAACACACCAACCTTTGAGGAAAATATTATAAACCATAGTGCAATCTTCAGCCTTTATGAAACAAGTTTCAAGATGCATGTCAACCCAGCATCCTGACAATGTCAGGCAGCCGTTCTTTGTCTCAGGCCAGGTAATGCAGGGCGACGATGAGATCAAGGAAGCGTATTATGCCTTCACCCATCTTGGCATAAAGGAGCAGCTATGGGATTTTGAGGGCAAAGAGGCAGACAGCTTTGTTGTGAAGAAGCTGCTTTCAGGCTACGACAGCTTCTTCAGGAACCATATACTTGGCAAGGATTTCCATATAACTTACAGGGTGCCAAATCCGGATGTCGAGAAAGGCGATGCTAAGGTGCTTGTCGAGACGCTCGAGAGCATACCGAGAAGCTTTGATGCAGCAAAGACTTTCTATGGAACAGATGAAGTGCCTATAGAGGAAATCTATTTACCAATGTGCACCTCTTCCAAGCAGCTGATCAGAGTGGCGGAATATTACAAGCGCTTCATAGCAGGCAAAGGGAAGGAAAAGCTCCATGATACCACAATAGGCAGATGGATAGGCGAATTCAAGCCTGCCTCAATAAGGGTCACAGGCCTCTTTGAGAACAGGGAAAGCATCCTTGGCAGTGACAAGATTGTTGCGGAATTCATAAAAAACCAGAAAGTCAAAGATTATCAAAGGGTCTGGTTCGCAAGATCTGATCCGGCCATAAACTATGGCTCAATCGCCACCGTCCTGATTGTGAAGCTAGGCCTTATGAGACTGCATAAGCTCCAGGCCAAGACAGGAATCGAGATATTGCCTATAGTGGGCTGCGGCTCCGCTCCATTCAGGGGGAATTTGAAGCCCACAAATGTCGAAACCATCTTGAAAGGTTATCCAAGCGTCCAGACATATACACTCCAGTCAGCCTTTAAGTATGACTACCCAGAAAATGAGGTTAAGGAAGCTGCTGAAAAGATAAACAACACTGCAAGGAAAGAGCCAGTGTATGTTGATGAGAAGAAAGTGCTGCCGATAATAAACAGGCTCACTTCCGCCTACCAACAGGAGATAAAGCTACTTGCACCTTTTGTAAATGATTTTGCTAAATTGATTCCGCAAAGGAGGAAAAGGAAGCTGCATATTGGCTTGTTCGGCTACACAAGGGAGAACAAAGGGCTGCATCTTCCAAGGGCGATAAGCTTCTGCGCATCATTCTATTCATGGGGGCTGCCGCCGGAGCTTCTTGGCATAACGGCCCTGACAAAAAAGGACATTGAAATAATAAAGCCTTTTTATGGGAATTTTGAGAATGATTTAAGGGATTCCTTGAAGCTGCTCAACAAGGATAACCTGAGGTATTTCCCTAAAGAGATCAGGGCAAAGGTAGAGAAGGCAGCGAGCCTTGTCAGCTATGAGACTGATGAAAAGCACAAGAAAGCCACATCATGGGTGCCGGTGCACTACAAGGCAAAAAACCTTGCCGACTTGGATGAGGCCATAATAGCGGCAGGCCAGTATAGAGGCTTTTTAGGATGAAGAAAGATATTTCCGCTATTGAATTGCACTACTTAGTGAAGGAATTTTCTATTCTGGAAGATTGCAGGCTCAACAGCATTTACCAGAATGAGGATGAAGCAATTTTCTTAGTCTTCCACAAGCCCAACACGGGCAAAGTCATACTTAAGATAAACAGGAATTTCATCTACCTTGCCAAGGCCAAGGAAAGCACTGAGCAGCCAAAGGGATTTTGCATGCTTCTGAGGAAATACCTTGAGAACTCAAGGCTCCGCGCCCTGAACCAGGTGGGCAGCGAACGAATCCTTGAATTTGAATTTGAGACGAAAGAGGGCCAGAAGAAGGTTTATGTTGAGCTTTTCGGTCAGGGAAACATCGTCCTGTGCGATGCTGGAAAAATTGTAGGCTGTTTTAGGGATTTGGAGGACAAAGAGAGGATTTTGAAAAGGAATGAAATTTATAAACTCCCAACACAGCGCCCCGATATATTCGAGCTAAACCTCAGCTCTTTCAAGGAAGCGATGAGGAAGGCGAAGCAGGAAACTTTGGTGAAGAAGCTTGCCTCAGACCTTGGATTTGGCGGCATGTATGCAGAAGAATTGTGCCTGATAGCGAATGTTGATAAAAAAGCTCATGTGTTGGAAGAAGAGACGCTGGAAAAACTGTTTAGTTGCTTTGGTAGGATACTGAGTAGGAATGTTGAGGCCACTATAATCCTTGATAATGAAGATATTCAAGACATTACACCATTTAAATTATCATCACACCAAAACAAAGCAACAAAGCAATTCCCTACATTTAGCGAAGCATTAGATTTTGCTTTATCAAGGCCTGTGAAGAAAGAGAGCAAATATGAGAAAGAGATAAAGAAATATCAGGCCATTGTGGCAGCGCAAGATGCAACTATGAAGAAGATTGCTGTTGATGTCGAAGAGAACATGAAGATAGGCAACAAGATATATGAGAGCTTCACCACAATTGATGCAGTCCTGCAGCAGGCGAGGGAAGCGAAGAAGAAGATTGGCCTCAAGGCGATGAAGGAGAAAGCGAAGGACAGCAAGATAATCAAAGACGTGAAAGAAGACGGGAAGCTGATAATATGTCTAGAATGAATGTGTTTTTGAGGCGCTATAAGGATATGGGACAGGAAGTAGACCCAAATACCAAGCTGAAGAGATCGCTGAGAGTAAACACATTGAAGATCGATGAGAACGAGCTTGTGCAAAGATTGCAGAAAAAGAATGTCAAGCTTGAAAAAATCCTTTTCCTTGAGAATGGCTATTACTATGAATCAAAATTTTCGCTTGGATCGACGCCGGAATATCTTCTTGGCCTTTACTATATGC
>JAGVOV010000186.1 GCA_020052545.1 archaeon
AAGGAAAAGTAATCTCGCTTCGCTCGTGACTTTTCTAAGGAAAAGTAATCTCGCTTCGCTCGTGACTTTTCTAAGGAAAAGCTTTAAAAATAACCTTCCAACTAGAATCTTTATGGAACAGAAAGAATGCGAGACGCTCGACGCGGAATTGAAGCAGCTTTCTGTCATGACGGTGAAAAAGCCGATACAAGTTGTCAAGAGATTGACTGCGATAGCTTCTGAGTTCAGCTTTGACTATGAGAGGCAGTTCAAGGATGAGCTGATAAGCGAGCAGGAGGGCAAATTGCTTGAGGAATTCTACAGCTCGCCTCAAGACATAGATTTTGCCTTGGTCATGCAGATACTTGAAGACATCGAATCAGAGCTTGTGCTCAACAGGAAGCTGATGAGGAAAACTCTGTACAAATATTGCAGCGAGCGCCGCTACAATTACGGCGACAGAATCCTTGAGCTTGCGGACTTAATCGCAGGCAGCTTCCAGTCAGGCTACAGCAAGAAAGAGATGCTCAACATGCTGCGCTTCACGCAGCGCCAATTGATCGGCATCAGCAAGATCATCGGCTCAGATTTCTAGAAGAATTCTTTTCCCTTGTCTACTTCATACTTGCTCATGTTTCTCTGGTGTTCAGGCGTGTAGATCTTTGTTATGATGAACCTTCCAAGGGTTATCTTCCTCTTCGCGTCAATCGTCTGCTCAATTATGTTCGCATGGCCCCAGTAGAGCCATTTTCCATCAATATTGTGCACCAAAAAGACCCTTAAAGGCGCGGGATGAAATATCCTTATGCCGGGCTTCACAAAAGAGAAGACTTTTCCCTCAAAATGGCTGGCCTTGAAATTCTTCTTCAGATGCTTTGCAAGGACAAGCTGCGTAGGAAAGCCCTGCTCTGTTGTCAGCTGCAATGCATCATTGATTTCAATATAGCTTCCCATTTTGGCCTCCTGGTGCCATCGCAGATGGCACGAGCTTGTTTTTACCAGATTTCATCGAAAATCAAAGATTTTCGAATGTGCTCGGAAACTTTGTTTCCGACATTGTGAAAAATCTGATGGACTCCTCGGGATTTGAACCCGAAGCCTCACCACAGCGAATGGTGCGCTCTACCGTTGAGCTAGGAGCCCGGTATTGTGTGGGCTTGAGCATCAGCGAAACCCACTTCGGTGTCAATGGCCGAAAGCATTGCTATCGTTGAGCTAGGAGCCCGGTAATCTAGTAGAAGAAAAAGAGTGTTTATAAATTTAATCCAGAAGCTTCAAAAGATCCGAGCTGTGGCCAACAGGGTTGACGCGATACATCGCCTTCATTATCAGGCCTTTTTCATCTATGACGAAAGTGCTCCTTATTATGCCAAAATGGCCCATGAAACCTTTGCCCCAGACGCCATAGGCCTGGCACACTTTTGTGTCGATGTCAGAAAGCAGAGGAAAATTGAGCTTAAACTTTGCAGTGAACTTCTGGTGGCTTTCAGCATCATCTTTGGAGACGCCCAGGATAACAGCACCTTTCTTCTTATATGGGGTGATATCATCACGGAAAGCGCACGCCTCTACTGTGCAGCCTGGCGTGTCATCTTTTGGATAAAAATAAAGTATGACTTTCTTTCCCTTGAAGTCTGACAGCTTGACAATCTTTCCATAGGTGTCCTTCAGTGAAAAAGAGGGAGCTTTCATCCCTTCCTCAAGCTTTGCCATGACTTTCAGAAAGGAAACCTAGCTTATATAATTTGTGAATTTTGACAAAATATAAAAACAATGGAGAAGGTAAGGGAGTTATGAAAAAAAAGATGGTGTTCTTTGTCTTGTTCCTGCTCCTTTCAACAATTGCATACGCCGATGATTCATGGTTCCTGAAAAGCCTTGATGCTGACATCAGCCTCAAGATTTCAACAACATTGAGGATATTCCCTAAAGCGCCAAACTTTGATGTGAATTATATCAGTGCAAATTTCACATTCTTCCCTAAACAAGATTACAGGCAGCAGATAGCTGAAATCAATTATTGGCCACAGCCAGAATTCAAGGATGATGAGAGGATAATCTTCAAGTGGTATAGGCCGGAAGGCAACAATGTCTCTTTCGATGTCGGCACTTTGGTGAAGACAAAGAATGACAGGTTCAGGATGCCAAGCAAGGTCAAATTCCCGCTTACAGAAATTCCAAAAGACGTGCAGATCTACACAAAACCGAGCAACTTCATCGATTCTGACAACAAGGAGATAATAAGGCTTGCCTCGGGCCTTGCAGAAGGCGAAGATGACCTTTTTGTTGTTGCGCATAAGCTCGCCACATGGACGAACGAGAACATAAATTACAGCCTCACGACAATGACTGCAGACGCGAGCCAGACTTCATCCTGGGTGCTGGAAAATAGGATCGGCGTCTGCGATGAGATGACAAACCTTTTCATAGGGATGGCAAGAAGCCTCGGCATACCAGCAAGGTTTGTGTCAGGCATAAGCTACACAAATTCCAAATTGTTCAAGCAGCCTTGGGGCCCACATGGATGGGCTGAGGTCTATTTTCCAGGCTATGGCTGGGTGCCTTTTGACCCCACATATGGCCAATATGGCTTTGTTGACGCTTCACACATAAAACTGAAAGAAAGCCTTGACAGCAAAGGCAGCTCAACAGACTATGAATGGCTTGGCCGTGATGTCGTCATTGTTGCTGAAAAATTGAACTATGACACAAGGCTTGTGAGGACAGGACTGGATGATCCGGGCTATGTTTTTATAACCTTGAAGTCAAGATATAATGAAGTTGCAATAGGCTCCTATGATTTGATTGAGGCAGATGTCGAAAACCTGAATAATTTCTATATTGCAGAGGAGCTTTTCCTGTCAAAGGTGGAGGACATGGAGATACTCGGCAGCTACCACAAGAATGTCTTGTTGAAGCCATTCGAGAAAAAAACTGTTTTTTGGATTGTCCGTGTCAATCCAGGACTAAGCCATGGCTACCTATACACTTTCCCTCTGAGCATTACGACGCATACGGTGCAGGAGGCAAAATCAAGCTTCAAGTCAAGCGGCCAGGGCAGCTTCCATGATCTGCAGGAGATAAAGAATCTTGTTACCAAGGGACCGCAAAAAGTCTATTCTCCTGATATCGAGATAGACTGCAGCCCAGACAAAAGTTCCTATTACATTGAGCAGCAGCCTGTGCTTGGATGCAGGTTGAAGAACACTGGGAACAAGCAGCTCGATTCGCTGAAGGTCTGCGCCGGAAAATATTGCCAGACAACAAGCCTTGGCCTTAACCAGGAGGCAAAACTTTTATTCGCGCTTGATGCATTGCAGTTAGGCCCAAATTATATCAAGATAACTACAGCTAACAATGATGTGTCGAAAAGCGCTAGTGCATGGGTCTTGGTAGAGGACAGGCCAAGTCTCGACATAGAGGATCTGAAGTATCCGGAAGCTGTAGACTATGATGCTGGCTTCAACATAAGCTTCAATCTTGTCAGGAACTCATCTTCTTTCCCGCAGAATGCGACAGTCTATGCTAATTACAAGGATCAAGTGCTAGTCTATCAATTGAGGGAATTCACAGGAAGCAGGCCGGTGCAACTGCAGTTTCCCGAAGCAGACTTCTTAAAACGCGATAATCCCATGAAACTCCGCCTTGTATATTATGACAAGGAAGGCAAGCAATATGCCCATGAACAGGACTTCAATGTCAAGATAGCCAATATAAATCCATGGATAATGCTCAAGATATTCTGGCGGCAGATATTCGGATAGAAAGCAATAAATACAATGTTTGATTAAATAGGGTTATGCGGGTAGACATCCTTGTTCCGGACAGTTCTGTCATAATCGATGGCATGGTCTCTGAAAAGATAAAAGCCAAGGAGATTGAGCCTGAGAAGATTGTCATCCATGAGGCAATCCTGACAGTTCTGGAGAGCCAGGCGAATGAGAATCGCGGAATGGGCTTCCTGGGCCTGGATGAGATAACAAAGCTGAGAGAGATGCAAGCTAATTTTGGTTTTGTGCTTGAATTCCATGGCCAGAGACCCCGTGATTTTGAGATGAAGCATGGAGAAATTGATTCGATGATACGCGCACTCGCCTACGACCTTAG
Organism: archaeon; assembly: GCA_020052545.1. Lineage (GTDB taxonomy): Archaea > Nanobdellota > Nanobdellia > Woesearchaeales > JAGVOV01 > JAGVOV01. The sequence continues at coordinate 4,087 of JAGVOV010000186.1, forward strand.
CGCGACACTGATGACAGCAGACAAGGTGCAGGCGCATGTGGCAGAAGCCAAGGGAATAAAGCTCATCAGGATAAAGATGGAGCAGAAAACAAAAGTGCTTGAGCTTGAGCATTTCTTCGATGAGACTACAATGTCAGTGCATCTACGCGAGAATGTGGCGCCGAAGGCCAAGAAAGGCAGGCCGGGAAGCTGGGATTACATCCAGCTGCAGAAAGAAGTGCTGACTAGAGATAATGTCATAAAGATAGCGAATGAGATAATAGAAGAGGCAAACATCAGGAAAGACGGCTTCATCGAGATTGAGCGTGAAGGAAGCACAATAATCCAGCTCGGGAAATTCAGGATTGTCATAACACGTCCCCCCTTCGCAGACGGCTGGGAGATAACGGCAGTGAGGCCCGTAAAGAAACTTGATTTAGATGATTACAAGATGGAGAGCAAAGTGCTTGAAAGAGTCGGAGAGAAGGCGGAGGGCATCTTAATAGCAGGCGCCCCAGGACATGGAAAGAGCACCTTCGCCCAGGCTTTGGCAGAGTTCTATGCGAAGAAGAACAAAGTTGTGAAGACTGTGGAAGCTCCGCGCGATTTGATTTTGCCTGATGAGATAACCCAGTACGCGATATCGCACGGCACAAGCCAGGAGATGCATGATGTGCTGTTGCTCTCAAGGCCTGACTTCACAATATTTGACGAGATGCGCAATACTTCAGATTTCGAGCTGTTCGCGGATTTAAGATTGTCTGGTGTTGGCATGGTCGGCGTCGTCCATGCGACAAACCCAGTTGATGCTATCCAGAGATTTGTCGGAAGGATAGAGCTTGGCGTCATCCCCCAGATAATAGACACCGTGCTTTTCATAAGGAATGGAGCGATTGAGAAAGTCCTGAGCCTGAAGATAATGGTGAAAGTCCCATCTGGCATGACTGATGATGACTTGGCGAGGCCAGTAGTTGTCGTGCATGATTTTGTCACAGACAAGGAAGAGTATGAGCTTTACACATTCGGCGAAGAGACTGTCGTCTTGCCTATAACAGAGAAGGCAGAGAGATCAGCTAAAGACGAGCTTGCGGAAGGCCATATCAAGGATTACTTTAAGAAATATTCAGACAAGGTAAAGGTAGAAGTGATAAGCGACAACAAGTGCAAGGTGTTTGTGCCTGAAGACATGAAGGCCAGGATAATAGGAAAGCAAGGCAGCCACATCCAGGAGATTGAGAAGAAGCTCGGCATCCACATCGATGTCGAGACTTTGAGCGCAGAACAGGAAGCAGCAGATTATGAAGCGGAGATAAGCAAGAAGAACATAGTCTTCTACCTTCCGGAAAGCTTTGCCAACAGGAATGTCGACATAATCCATGGCGGTGATTATGTCCTTACTGCAGCTGTGGGAAAAGACAGCACCATAAAGATAAAGAAAGCCAACAAGATAGGCAAAGTTCTTATGGATGCAGTCAATTCCAGAGAGAAGATTGATTTTGTGGTGAAATGATAAAGCTAATAATCTTTGATTGGGATGATGTCTTGACTCTTGGCGCTACTGCTGCGTATTTCAAGTGCTATCATGAGACCCTGCTTGAGCTCGGTGTCAAGCTGCAGAAGGAAGAGGAAGAGAGAAGGATCTTGATGAACTGGGGCAAATCCTACAAGCTTGAGCTCGATGGCCTTCTGAGAGAGCATCGCTACATGATGGAGAAGGCATATGCAGTCTATGATACGAAGCTTTTCGGCACCACTTTCATCGATTGTCTCAGGGTTGTTCCTGGCTCTCCTGCTAAATTGTCGCAATGGGCCAAGAAGTACAAGCTCTGCATCGCCACTGGCATACATCCCAAGCTGCTGAAAGAGAGGATAATCCCAAGATTCAAGTTCCCAGATGTATTTGCGCAAGTCATCTCAACTTACGATATAGAGGAAGTGAAGAACCAGAAACCTTCGCCTTACATGATAAAGCACATACTTGAGACCCAGAAAGTGAAGCCGGAGCAGGCGATCTTTGTGGGAGATGCGAAAAGCGATGTGGCCATGGCTTTAGGCGCGAAAGTCACGCCTGTTGTTGTCTTGACAGGCCATCTGACAAGGGAAGAGGGCGAGAAGCTGGGCGTGAAGCACATCATCAATGATGTCACAGAACTTGACACCGTACTGAAGAAGCTCTGATTTCTGGCAAATATTTTTAAACTGAGCAGCTAATTCTCCTCTAAAGGGGTGGCTGCCTCTAGGAATTCTAGGGACATTTTTTGGAGGGTAAGATGATAACTCAGCAAGAGCATGCAGAAAGAAGAGAAAAGTTGATGGGTTCTTTTAAAGGGACAGAAACTGTGCTATTTTTGCAAGGCGGCAATGAAATTATGCGCAACCCGGACGTGCCCTATGAATTCAGGCAAAATTCACACTTCAGATATTTGACAGGCATCGATCTGCCTGGGATGTCAATGATGCTTGTTCCCGACGAAGAGAGATTCATCTTATTTGCTCCGATCCACTCTTTGGATGATGAAGTCTGGGATGGTAAACAGCCATCACACGGAGCATTAAAGCTGATGTATGGCGCAGATGAGATTTATTCTACAGAACAGATAGACACAACATTGTCTAAGTATTCTCCAAAAAATATCCAATTAATCCATTCTATGTCGCCGTCTTTTGCCGGCGCAACGCAGCACGTAGACAGCGAATTTGCAAATGTCTTGACAGACATGAGGCTTGTGAAGACTGCTGCTGAGATTAAAGAGATAGAAGAAGCGCTGAGGATAACCAATAGGAGTTATAGTGCCGCTATGAGGGCGACCAGTCCAGGAAAGAAGGAAGTGGAGATCCAAGCAGCCATAGAATATATGTATAGGGTGAATGGCGCGACATATTCATTCCCGCCTGTTGTGACGATGATGGGGAAGATCCTTCATTTTTTCAGGAGCGGAGCTAATCTTGATGCCACTCTTGATGATGGCGGACTGCTGCTGATAGATTCAGGAGCAGAAGTCAATGGCTATTCTGCAGACATAACAAGGACTTTCCCTGTGAACGGCAAATTCAGCCCGGAACAGCTGGCAGTCTACAACATAGTTCTTGAAGCTAAGAAGCAGGCGACTGAGGCAATGAAACCTGGTGTCAATTATAGGGATATACACCTTCTGGCAGAAAAAATAATCACTGAAGGATTGAGAGATATGGGCATATTAAAAGGCAATGCCGCCGATATAAGGGAGAATGGTGCGCATAGGCTGTTCTTTGTCCATGGGCTTGGACATGCGATGGGCCTTGACGACCACGATTGCGGCGATTTCAAGTATTTCGCAGCAGGTTACAGCGAGCAAAATCCAAAAAGCGAACTGTTTGGACTGAACATGCTGAGATTCGCAAGAGAGCTTGTCCCTGGCCATGTCGTGACAGTTGAGCCCGGAATCTACTTCATTGATGCTTTGCTTGGCAATGCAGAATTAAGGGCAAAACACGGAGAATTTGTGAATTTTGATGCTGCTGAAAAATTGATCAAGCCGGTGTCTGGAGTAAGGATAGAAGACGACATCCTTGTCACAGAGACCGGCCACAGGGTTTTAGGCAGAGGCCCCATGATACCGCAGGAGCCAGAGGAGCTTGAGGCAATCATAGGCAAAGGAGCGCACACGTATTTTTAGGGCTGGTTTCCCACCATAAGCTTTTTACATACTCACTAAAGTTCGTAGTATAAACCTTTTCGCACGAAAAGCTTTATAAAGCCTCTAAAACTCCCATATTCTCGGTTTAGAGGATATCTTAGGGTTACAGATAGACGGTGAAATAATGGCTGAAATGGAAAAGGGCCAGCTGATAAGGAAGCTGGCAGAAGAGCTGAAGAAGGTCGACGCGATAAAGGCACCTGACTGGGCAGCATTCGTCAAGACAGGCATGCACGCTGAAAGGCCCCCGACACAGAAAGACTGGTGGCAGACAAGGGCAGCGGCAGTATTGTTGTCGGTCGACAGGCTAGGCCCTGTAGGGGTACAGAAGCTTCGCGTAAAATATGGCGGCAAGAAGAATCGCGGCCATAAGCCTGAAAGGTTCGCAAAGGGCAGCGGCAATATACTGAGAAAGTCATTGCAGCAGCTCGAGAAGGCAGGCTTCATCAAGCAGACGGTCAAGAATGGCCATAAGGGAAGGATTGTTACACCCCAAGGGCATTCATTCATAGACAAGGCTGCAAAGCCAGTTAAAAATGAGTGAGCTCGAAGACATAAGGCAAAGGAAGCTGCAGGAGCTGCAGGCGCAGATGCAACAGAGTAACGCAGAGGCGCAGCAAAATCAGCTCGAGAAGCAGCAGATTGAAGCTTATGTCAGGCAGCATATGAGCAAAGAGGCAGTAGAGAGGTTCGGCAACATCAAAATCGCTTTCCCGGAAAAGGCAGAGAAGGCGTTGCTGATAATGGCGACTGCATTGCAGAGGGGCCAGATAAAGCATATCGATGACAAGATCCTCAAGACCTTGCTCGAGAAGCTTCAGAGCAAGACAGAATTCAAGATACGAGGTTAAAATGGGTAAAAATAAGCATCCAAGCAGGAAGAAGAGACTTGCAAAATTACAGACGCAGACTAAATGGGCGCCTTTCTGGACAATACCAAAGATATACGGGAAGGGAAAGAGAGTGCATCCTTCAAGGCACACAGCAGTCAAGAGGAGCTGGCGCAGGATCAAGACTAAAGCTTAGGTGAAATGATGGCAAAAATCGAAAGGACTTACAACATACCATTAAGGTCAACATTCAGGAATGTGCCTGCATACAAGAAGGCAAAGAAGGCACTGAACGCAGTCAAGGTTTTCCTGGCAAAGCACATGAAGTCAGACAATATCAAGCTCGGCAACAATATCAACAGGAAGATCTGGGAGCACGGCATAAAAAATCCTCCCCATCACATCAAAGTCACAGCCGTCAAGGATGACAGCGGCCTGGTGAAAGCAGAATTATTTGGATTCTCAGTGGCTGATGTTGCCAAGAAGCCGGTAAAGACAGAGAAGGCAGAAGCCAAGGAAGAAGCGAAGGCAGAAGTTGTCGAAGCGAAGGCCGAGAAGAAAGAAGAAGCTGTTGCAAAGGCCGAAAAGAAAGAAGAGACAGTCGAGGCGAAGGCAGAAGTCAAGGAAGAGAAGACAGAAGAGAAGAAGCCTAAGCCGAAGACAGCAAAGCCAAAAGCCAAGCCGGAATAAAGCGAAAAGCATTTAAATGCAAATGTCGTGAAACGCTGAAATGGTCGCTAAGCGAAAGCTAATCAAATGCATCAATTGCAATGCTACCATAAAAAGCCATTCGCCTGTAAGGAAATATTGCTATGACTGCAGGCTGAAGATGAAGGGCGTGTGGCTTGACAATTTCAAGAAGAAAGTTGCCAGGAGGTCAACAAAATGAAAAAAGAGTTTGAAGACGAAGAGAAGAAAGACCCAGAAGTTGAACCGGAAGACACAGAAGACAAAGATGATGACCAAGACGACTATGAGGACGAAGAAGATGAAGATGAA
>JAGVOV010000002.1 GCA_020052545.1 archaeon
GTGAGAGATTCTGAATATATTGTGCCGCAAGTCGGATAATTCCCTTTGCTCAGTATCTTTGTTATGTTCTCATAAACGCCAGTGACGATGTTGAATTTCTCCATAGCTTTTGTCATGCCACATTTATATTGCGCCTGACTCTCCGAAAATATCGCCGCAAAGATAGCAGGAAGGCCAATAGCTTTTACCGGTGCTCCATCAACCACGAAAGTTAGGCTACTTTTTTTATAAAAAGTTATTGTGCTTGACCTGAAGCTTTTGTCTGGGTTGTTTATGTATATCATGGTAACATCTGCATTCTTCATGGAATTTGGGACAGCGGTGTTTGGAGAAGAGAAAGATATTATCCTGATTTTGTAGCTGTTCTCATAGGGTAATATCGAATATGCAGAAGGCTGCACAATCTTCTTGTTTATCCTGTCCGGAAACTTGAAGTTGTCATCTCCGCTCACTAACCGTTTCGCGATCTTGTTGGTGTCATTGACTAGTATATATTGCACATCAGGTGAGGTGAGATAGAAAAGATTAGTAACTTTATAAGGGACTTTCCATTCAAGGCTCCAATAGACAAGCTTGTCTCTGCTTGATTTAAGCAATGAGGGGGAGAAGCTGTCCCCAAGCTTTATCCCTGAGCCGCCAATAATATATCCGTCGTTGCAGTTGCCATATGATATGTCCGCTGCTTTTATAGGTACGATGTCGGAAGCTCCAGAATCCAGCTTTGCGTTCCTCAGGAACGACTCAAGGCTGACTTTAGTCCCGATTAATGCGTCGCTTTCGCTGCCAGAGATCTGGTTCTTGATTATGATGAAGAAGAATGCAAGGATTATCGCTCCTGCAATGAGGACGAAAATCCAGTTGAACTGTATCTCTATCTCGGCTTTAGACATTTTAAGGCCTTATCTCGATCTGGCTGCCCTTGCCAAGACCGTTTATCTTGAAGCGGCCATTTGAGATGGTGTAGCAGACAAAATTGTTTGTGTTGGCTGCTTCTGTTGCTATGGCATTTCCGCCTTTATAATCCCTTATCGAAAGAAACTCTGAGGCTGTCTTTTCTATGAGGAAAACATTGTTCTTCACATTGTTATCCCATCCTTCGCATACCACAGGATCCAGCAATGAGTTGCAGCCTGGAGGGGCGCCTTTGCCTATATTAACAAAGCATATCTTTGTGAAGCCGCCAGGTACTGTTATGTCCTCAAAGAGATGGTTGTCGGTGTGCATGCTCTGCTGTAATTTATTTTCAAGGTTCTGCCTGAATTCTATTATCTTCACGCTGTCTGCCTGATCAGAGAGCTTGAACATTGCCCTTATACCATAAATCAGGATCGCTGCGACTATCACTATGCCCATGATGTATAGAAAAGTTTGCCCGGCCAGCTCAGCTTTCTTACTTCTTTTTCTTTGTAAAGCGTTTGAGCTGCTCAAAAGCATTTTTCTTGTCATCTTTCTTCTCATCAATTGTAGTTTTAGTCACATTCTCGGTGAGCTTCTGCAGTTTGTCAAATGCGCCTTTATTTGGTTGCTCTTTCGGAGCCTGGACCTGCAGCCAACCTTCATCGCTCTCTTCCTCTGCCGGTTTCTGCTCCGGCTTTAGCTCTGGCTTCTTGATCGGCTGTTGCTGTTTCGCAAGAGGCCTTAAAGGAGGCGGCTGCAGCCTTGCAAAAGGTTTCTGAGCAGGTTTCTGCTCCTGCTTCTGCATCATTGATGGGGATTTGGGCTGCTGTTTCTTCCTTTTCATATCTGCATATTCTGTGTACCCCAGATATCCGCCGCCGCCAAGCACCAGCAGCACAAGTAAAGAATAGAGTAGATAGCGTAGGAAGTTAGATTCTGGATGATTTGCCGGATCTAATGGATCGGTGCCTGTATCTATCTCCTGCTTGTCGGTCCAACCATCGCCGTCAGTGTCCTTGTTGTCAGGTTTCGTATTATGCTTGAACTCATCAAGGTTGACAAGGCCTTCTCCATCTTTGTCTGCCTCTGCATCTGAAGGGTCGTTTGGATCGAGGTCATATTTTACCTCCCAGTAGTCTGGTATGCCGTCCTTGTCTGAGTCTTTGTTCTGGGTGGAATCGCAAAGGTTGTTTTTGCAGAACAGGTTTGTTCCGCAGTCTGTGTCTTCCTTGCATTTCTTCCCAGTGTCGCATCTCTGCTCGCATGTCGCTCCGCCGCAGTCTGTGTCAGTCTCGTCCTGGTTTTCCTTTCCATCGCTGCAGCTAGCGGCAGTGCATATCCCATTCCTACAGTAATTGCTCTGGCAGTCTGTGTCATCGAGGCACATTTGCCCCACAACACATAGCTTGTCCTGGTTGAGGCATACCCCGCCGCAGTCTACATCTGCCTCATTTATCCCTTTGAGGTTATCGATGCATGTGCTCCTTGTGCACTTGCTGTCCTTGCAGTTCAGGCTGGATTCACAATCATTGTTTTCATCGCATTTCTTCCCTTCCTTGCAGCGTTCGCTGCACTTATTGCCGCCGCAGTCTATGTCTGTCTCATCATTTGAAGAATCTTTCTTGCTGTTCTCGCAAAGAGATGCCTGGCAGGTGCCATTTACCTGGTCACAATAACCAGAAGCGCAGTCATTGCTGATTTTGCACTTGTCGCCTGGTCCGCAGCCGCTGCAAACGCCTCCACAATCTATGTCTGTCTCGCTCCCGTCCCTTACTCCATTCTCGCAAGTTGACTTGTCAGTCCCGTTTGTGTATCCACATAACTTTGAGCCGATTGCATCTGTCACTGGTGCGCTTGAATCATGGCTTACCATACCGAGGCTGTTTATTGCGTTCACGATGATAGTGTATTGTTTGTTTTTGTCTATCGAAAGCCCTGAGACGTACCGTGATTTGCTTCCCGTGACTGAAGGTGGGATGATGACCGTGCCGTTGCTGTCTGTGACTGTGTAGTTGAAGCTCACTGGTGTCGATATGCTCTCGCTTGCATCCCAGCCCATAGTGATGGAATTTGAGCAGTATGAAGCATTGATAGCCGTCATGTTTGGCGCTGAGAAGTCTGCCATCAGGGTTATCACTTTTGTTGCAGTCTCTTTGCTCCCAGAGTTTGTCCTTTCACATCTTATTGAATATCTCTTTATTCCTTCTGGGCCCACTTGTACGTTGGCCCTGTGTTTTTCCCTGAGGCTGCTTGCTGACTCTCCTGAAAATGACGTCTCCTGGCCGCCTATTGTATAATAGCAATTTGACAGCTTGTTCGTGCTGACATTGAAGTCAAAGTCTCCGGAAACATAGCTCTGGTCAGCCGGGGAGATCGTTCCTATCTTCAGCGTCTCATTCAAATTCACATTGAGTGTCGTGTTCTCAAGGTAACTTGTAATATTCGCCAGGCTTGAGCAGCTTAAGTTATAGCTATAATACCCGACCCCGCTTGTTATTTGATTATTGATTATTTGAGCGCTATGTGATGTTGTGTTATCTCCATTGAGCTTTATTAAAAAGCTATTTTGCCAGTATCTGCAGAATGCCGCCTTGTCTGTAAGTATATTTAATGTACTGACAAGCTTGAATTCTCCACTGACATCAGTTGACTCCAATATTGGGTTAGGGTTGAAACTTGCTGTCATTTTTGGTGGCACCGAATCAAGCGTGAAGGTTGTATAAACCGGCTCAGAATCGAAGCCAAATTTATCGCGGCATCTTATCCATAATGGGACTCTGGAGGTCCTTATGCCATTGACGCTCATTGTGAAATTCTTGAATTTGTGTAACTTTCCTGTGTAATCAGAAGTAAAAGAGTTGTTCATCAGGTCGAATGAATTGATGTCTATGTTGGGATTTGTCTTCTTGGTAAACCTACACGTCGCCTGCTGGCTCGTCGCTATTATGAAATCAAACTTATCCACAGGCGTATAGCCATATCTCGGGTTCACAAAGGTTATGTTTGTCGGCTTGATGTTCACAAAGAACCTGAATTCTGCATAGTCCTTGTTGCCGATTGCGTCTTCATAAGTGATATTTAGGACATAAGACCCATTTGGAAGCTTGTTTACCGAGCTGAATGTGAAATATGTTGTGTTTACGCCAAGTTTGGTAGAATTCAGCTTCTTCATCTGTGTGCTTGTGTTCTGGTAAAGGCTAAAGCCGTCTATTATTGCCGGCTCGTCAAACTTCACGAACATGTATGGCATAGGGTTGTAGATCAGGCTGCTGTGCTTGGTGAAATAATCTATGATCTGCGGCGGCCTTAGGTCCACAGACAGAGTGAAATTTGTAGCGCCCTTGTTCATGGCCCTGTCCTGGCCAGTCATGATAATTTTGTTTGGAACCTCATCCAAGTCTTGCTTCCCGAGATTGACATTCATCTGGAAAGCGCTGGCCGGATTGAACAGCTTTGTCGCGCCGCACCTTATGCCTGGCAGGAACATGTTCTCATAGCAGGCATACAACAGCGAGCTCATGTCATAATAATTGAGCATCAGCTTCGGATTTGCATCGTTGAGCCTCCATATGGCGCCCTTGCCTAATCTCCTTGAACCTGTCGTGACTATGATGTCTGTTATGTTGAAGACAGGCATCTTGTTGTCTATCTGTATCGTTCCAGTCGCAGTTGCTGTGTTGCCTGCCTGGTCTGTGATGTTTATCCTGACAGGATAGCTGCCGTCTGCAAGCCCTCTTACTTTATAGTCGGCTAGAGACATAAAGTTGCCGCTTGCCTCAACTTTTGTCGCATTTATTATCTTCACTTTTCCTGAATATGGGTGGCTCTCTCCTGTTATTGTGGCATTGACATAGACATTTGTGGAATTCTGGTTCACTGGGCTGCTTACAAGGATGTTGCTTATCCCTGGCCTTGTCTTGTCAACAATCAATGTGAATGTGTAAGTCCCCGTTTCCGCATGATTCAGGAGATTGGCTGTGAGGGTCACCAAATAATCTCCCTCAACGACATTCTGGCCAAAGTCAAGCAGGAAGCTGTTGGTGCCGTGGGCCGACTGCTGCACATTCAATGCTGGCGAGGAAACAACTGATTGGACTGTGACTGAATCTACATTTGAGCTGAAGTTTGCGAGCAGCCTGACTTTTGAGGAATTGCTGAATAATTTGCCTGTCTCTATGAGATAAGGATTCTGCCTTACTGAATCATTGTCATTTAGTATGTTCACCATTGGCCCTGATGGCGTGTCTCTTGAGTAATAGAACTCATATTGGGTAGACATATGGTTCCCGGACCTGTCGCCTGCTGTTATTGCGGCTATATAATTGCCTTCAGGTATCAGGAATGGCATGTCAAACTCAAGATTGAATCTCTTGTAGTCATCTCTCGACGCCACTTGCGTCGATCTGCTCAGCTGCGCCGCCAAGACGCTGGTGCCAGTGGCCTTGTTCTTCAGCGTGATGTTGCCGTCAATTATCCCAGAGGAAGGTATCTTGTCTTTCACTATGACAGATAATGTCGCAGGTGCTGCATTCACCGTAAACCTGTCTTTCGGATTTATTGCAGCCTCAAATTCGGGATTGATGTTGTCCATGAAGATGCTATATAGGTCTGTGGTATAGCTGTCCTCATAGCTCCTTGATATTGCATATAGTTTGTTGTCTTTGCCTATCTCAAGCTGCCTTGTGTCCAGGCCGAACCATTCTGGTGCATATTTATTGTTGTAGATTATTATGTCCTCGCCATTTGCAATGCTCTGTTCTAATGGCGGGCTGATTACAACATCCGTCACGCCGCCGTGCGGCTTGACGCTCTCAATCCTGTAGTTCTCTTTGTAATGCCTGTAAGATTCTCTGTCATGGCCAACAAATCTTATCGAATTGCCCTTCTTTATAATGCTGAAATTATTTATTGTGTTGAAAGTTAGGTTGCTCTCGCCTGCCGCCGCGGCGCTGATAGTTATGCCAAGATCTGAACCTATAACTTGGCTCGGCAATATGGTGAAATCGGAATTTGACGAATCGATGTAGACCTTGACGTATTTTGCGCCAGGAGCGTGGCCAGAGACGAACAAAGCCGCTTTATTTGTGAAAAGGCCTTCAGTGTATGCCTTCATGTAGCTTGGATATAGCATCCCGTAGAACACAAGGGAATCCGTCTCAAAAGAAGGCTCGAATATAGGAGGAGAAGGTCCTTTGGTGTTCAGCCTGAACTGTCCACCATCAGCTTCCTCGATGAATGTGCCGTTGTTGTTTCCTTCATCAAGCCCGAGTATGTTGAATCTTGCATTGCCTTCTGCATCTACATAATCATATTCCCTCGGTATCGTGAAGCTTCCGGTCCATGTCGTCCTTGGCCCGCTGTATTTCGTCCAATAAATCTGTATCGGCCTTGGGCTTTTGCCATCGGTCAGCTTGTAGTCGAAAGTCATGTTGAGCTTCTGGATCTTTGACAGTTCGCTCGCCTCAAGCTCTATCGTATAATGCCCGATCCTCAAGTCCGTCGTCCTTTTGCTGTCGCTATCAAACACCATCACTTTGAAATTAGGCAGTGATGAATCTTTGATGATTATGCTGAATTTGTTGGATTTAGAATGACCTTGGGAGTCTACAACGACGATTTCGGCATCATGGATGCCTATCGGCTGTGATTTTGTGTCCAAGGTCCCGAGCCAGTCACCATTGACGGTACTGCCCATCGGCGCCAGGTCATACCTACTGCCATAGAGCATGACATAAACATATCTATTTGTCCATGCCGGGCTGCCTGAAACTACATTTGCTTTTATCTCTGTGTCATGACCTCTCTCTGTGCTGCCTTCAGTCCTTGTGCTCGATGGATCTATGTCTGAAAGCGTGATGCTGGTTATGCCTGAGCCTGGCTCTTTCTCTATGTTGAACCATAAGTCTGTTCCGTCTCTTGATTCGCTGTTGCCGAGCTCATCCTCAAACGTTATCTCTATCTCATATCTGCCATCCTGCAGGTTATTCTTTGATATTAAGTTGTATGTCAGCTTGTCTGCGGTGCTGCTCAGATCCGCATCGACCTTATATTTTCCCGAGTCGTTCACCAAGTAAAGATCGACTTTCCTGACATAAGTCTTTTCATCAAATATTATCGGTATTGAAGGCTTTGAATTCCCTTCTATCAAGTTCTTGAAATCGTCTAGATTCGTTATTGTGGGCGCCTTGAGATCAGTGTAGATGACTTTTGAGAAATTCCCTATATTCAGCGCCATGTCTTCTGCGAAGATTGTGAAGTTGTTTGCAACATCATCTCCCTGCTGCGTTATGATGCCGACATCCTGGAACCTGAAGGAATTTGTCACTGGATTCAGCTTCGTGGCATCGCATGCGCTCAACCTGTCAAGAGCATCATTTGCGTTGCTGTAGCATGCATATTTCAGCTTAGCTTCATTATGTTTTATGGTCAGGTCTACTATGCTTGCATTTGTCCTCCATGTCCTTCCGAATCTGATGACCTTGCCATGCGTTGTTGTCACATTTGTCAGATTGACTTCAGGATCTTTGTTGTCTATTATTAGTGCTCCTGAACCGGTTTGGCTGTTGCCTGCCTGGTCTGTTACGTTAAGCTTGATTGTGTGGCTGGGCTCAGGCAGCAGAGGGAGATCGGTCCTTGTTATTGTTATACTATCGCCAAATGCGTCGCTGCTCTCCTTAAGGCTGTTGTCTACATAAAGCTTGTATTTGTATCCAAACAGCTCATTATCCACTGTTGCGTTGATCTGCCCATCATCAAATTTCGTTCCTATCGGGCTTCTTAACTCGAGGGCTGCTATGTTTGGTTTTGTCTTATCTATAATGAGGTAATATCGGTATGTGCCGATTTCGCTCTCTGCAGACCTTCTCGCTCTGATTGTTAAACTATACAGTCCTTCAGTTGTTGTATCGAGGCTCAGGTTGGATATTTTTCCCGCGCCGATGCTGTAATTTTGGTATTTGACAGGGACATTTGGTGAAGAGGTTATGCTGATTATCTTGATATCTCCAGATTCCCTGGAGAAATTAAGCAAGGCCAATGGTCTTTCAGGGAATCCTTTGGCTATTGTTCCGACAAACAAGGTTCCATCATTGTAGAGATCATCAGGGTTGCTTATTGTGTTGAAATTATTATCTAATAAGTAAAAGTCTGGCGCATAAGGCGTCTTGTCATTGTAAGAGAAATCAAATGAGCCAGAAAGTCCGTTTTGCGCATTGTCGTATACTTTGTAGATGACAGTGTAGTTGCCTTTAGTGAAGGAAGCTGCAAAGCTGGATGTGTCAAAGAATATTGTGAAGGTGCTGTATTGCGTCTTTTCCTCTAATGGGCTTACACTGGCAGCATAATCGTTCAGGTTCAGTATGCTGTTGGTGTCCTTGTCTTTTATTATTATTGTGGCATTCAATATTCCTGAAGATAATTTGCTGTCTTTGACAAGCAATGTTATGTTTTGAGGAGCTATATTTGTCGTAAAGTCTTTCTTCGGGTTTTCTATTGAATAAAGCTCTGGAGCCACATCGTCATAGAATATGTTGATATTCTCGGTGGATATGCTTAAGTCTTCCTGGGAAGCCTGGAATATGGCTTGGTTCCAGCCATCTGAAAGGCTCATATTCTGGCCGAATGAATAGCTGGGCAGCTTTGCATTGTAGAACCTTGCTTCTGTATTGCCAACATTGTCATCAAGCGGGGATTTAAGCTTCAGCGTCCCTAAAGAAGGATTGGCGCTTTGTATCTCATAATACTCATTATAATGCCCATAACTCTTTCTTGGGTGGTCAGGAAATCCGATGAAGTGTGTGCCGCTGGAAAGCGTGGTCCATAATGGGTTTGCGCTTGGCATGTTAAGCAAAACTGTCTTATTACCTAAACTATTTGAGGAGCCGGGAGATAATGAGTTAGTGGATATTATTTTTGGATTTGTTGTTATTGCATCATTCGCAGAAACATTATTGTCCTTATGGCTTTCAGAAGGCTGCAGCACGCTCATCCTGACAAACTTTGCGTTTGGCGCATATCCTGTGATGTAAATGCTTGACTTATTGGTGTAGAACATGCCGCTGTCTTGCCTTACACGCCTGCTGTAGACAATGTCATACTGCTCAAGTCCGTCATTGAAGAACGTCGGCTCTATTATTGGAGGGCTTGGCCCTATCGTGTCTATAACAACAGGCTCATTCTTGTAGAACGATATCTGGCTTGTGTTCACCCCGTTTGCATCAACGGCATTGAGGGACAGAACCACATTGCCTTTTCTCTCATAATAGCTGCCGTCTCTTGGAACTGTGAAAGAGCCGTTCCAGAACATCTTGCTGTCCCTGTTTCTGTCTATATTCGCGGTAATATTCACTCCGCCAAAGTCGTTTGAGATGTTCAGCTGCCTTATCGTCGCTTCTTCGCTTGCGTTGATAGTTATGTTATATCTTCCATAGGTCAGGTTTGTCTTCCTTATCCCATTCTTGAGGAATTTTATTACAAAGAATGCCTGATGGGTGTCTGCTATTGTAAGATTAAACTTCGGCTCATAAGAATTTCCGAATCCGTCTAGGATATAAAGGGTTAGAGTGTTTTCTCTCGCTCCGAGCTTGGATGCATTGAAATTTATCTCCCATATCCCATCTCCGCAGGGCGATTCTGGCTTGTTGCAGCTCAGCAGCTTGAGGTTCTCTGTGGTGCCGAAAGGCTTTATGTAAACCTGCTTTATCTTGGTCCTTGGATCCAATAAGTCTGGCTCAACAACCGATATGTAGGCCGTCACAGTGGTGTTCTGCCCGTATTCTGTGACTGTGGCCGATGGGTCTGCGCCATTCACCAGTATCTGGCTCACTTGTGGTCGGTAGCCGAAATATTTGACATAATATGTCTTTGTCAGCTCATTGCCTGTCTTGTCCTGCGCCTTTATCTCTATCGCGTTCGTCCCGTTCTTCAGGGAAAGTGATTGCCTGAAGCTCCTTAAGCCGCTCCTTGATATGTCACGCAGCACCGCTCCATCTTTGTCCATGTGCTTTATGTAGGCTATGTTGCTTTGGTATTCACTAGGATTAAATATCGTGACTTCTTTTACATCAATTCCTTGCTTCTCATCAGGCTTTATCCCGAAAGTTCCGTTGGTGAAATCTATGTCTGTCGCTTTTGTTTTCGCCGCCAATGTGCCGTCGGCATAGTAAAGCGTGAAATTCAATGAGCTGCCGGTGGCGTTTATCATCATCATACCGCCATTCTTTCCGAGTGCAGGGAATGTGACCTGGCCGCCTATGGTAGAGATTACATTTTTCTTCAGCTTCCTTATGTACATTATCTGGTTGGTTGGAGGTGACCCCCCCTCTATGACCCCAGCATAATAATCTGTGGCATTCCTGTATCTGAAGAGGAATTCCATAGTCTTTGTGGTTGATAATCCCTTATAAACACCGAGAGTTGTGTTTGTCAGGTTGAAAGTTGTTTTGAAGACTGAATTTTTGAATGCGAAGTCTTTCTCTATCCTTGCACCAGTCAATTTGGGCCCCACCCTTACGCCATAAAGCTTCCCCCACGGCCCCATGTTCACCGCATCTGCATTCGGGTCTGTGGTGTCATAAGCATAATTTGCCACAGTTATGTTAAGGTCTATCCCTTTGTTGTTTGTCAAGTATGACTCGCTTTCCGAAGTGTGGTTCTCAAGGCTCTCGACAATGAAGCGCGGCCTGAAGAATGAGGCGTTGACAAGGAAGCATCTTGTGCTTTCCCACTTGCCGCCTTCGCTGTAGATGGAATACTGCTCCACTGACTTGACGCAGAGATATTTCTGGTTTCTTATTGTGGGCACTGGATTGTAATCTGGCTGATATACTGTATTAGGCTCACATTTTGTCGCATTGATGCAGTACAGCACACCGCCAAAGTTATTTATTATGTCCTGATAACAGCCGAAGCCGTTCACCGGCGTATCTACGCAGCTCAGGAAGATGCCATCATGCTGTGTCTGCCAGGTTCCGAAATTATAAGTCAATCCGGAGCCTTCTGCCTCGGTTGTGGCGACTGTCATCGGCTTTATCCTATCGAGCGTAAAGTCTGCCATAGTCAGGCTTTGTGGTATAAAATTACATTTTATGGCGTAATGATAAGTCCTGTTGGCAGGCAAGGTTATGTTTTCCTTGTACTTTGTGAACGTGCCAGAATTCACAACTCTACCGTTCATCAATGCCCCTGTTGCGAATATGAAATCGACTGTGGTTTCCTTATACCTGCATTCGACATCATCTCTTATCTCAATAGACAGGTTAATGCTCTTTTTCTCTGTCGGGCCTTTCGGATACCAGCCAAATACTTTTTTATTGGCGTTTATCTTGATTTTGCTCACATTCTGCATCCTGCCGAAATCGTTCTTGCAGTTTATCGTGTAAGGGTACTCACCATCCAATAATTTTGTGAACTTTGTCTGGAAGAAGTCGCCCCTGTTTGCGCCTAATGGCGATTGAGGTATGCTATGCAGGTGCGCGCCGCTATAATCTAGGTCATCACTGCATTCTGAAACTTTCGAGAGCCAGAAAAGCACTGTGACATTGCTCTCTGTGTATGGGCTGCTTTCATCAAGGCTTGGATAAACCTCAAATCTTGTTATCCTCGGCGGGTCGATCTTCACCTCTATGGTTTTGTTCTTCACAACTTCAAGGTTTTGCGCATAGTCTTCCGCAAAGTAAGAGAATGTGTAATTTTTTCCGAGATCCAAAGGCTCATCTATTGTTATAACTCTAGTGTTTGATGGAATAGTAACCTCTTTCAGGTCTCTGTCTTTTGGATAGCATGGCTTATTTATCCCGTCTCTTATGCAGTAATAGAATGTCTTCACGCCAGAACATTTTGATGTAGCATCTGTTGATGTGCATATCTTGCCATCGGGCTGCAGGTCATCAACAACGACATTGAACTGGAAGTTTGGGATAGGACCATCGACAAGCACTGTTGAATTTGGCTTATATCTGTCAATTTGGTTTGAATCCTGCACAGTGTTGTTGTCCGCATCCTTGTAGCAATGGGGCGATATTCCTGGTAATGGGTTCCATGTGCATAATCCAAGGCCAAAGTAATCTTTGCTAGCCCTTTTTATGCTGTTTGTCCCGTTGAATTTGATATTTAATTTCCACGTTGTGTTTATGCTAGTGTTTTTAGCAGCGCCTTTCCACTGTGCTGTGGTGCCGAGGCAGAAATCTTTGGTAGGATAATCCATGCATGTTGCCTGCGCATAGCCTATGCATTTGTCCTGTGCTCCTTTTAGTATGCCGTCATTGTTGCTGTCGAATGCAAGGCATGAGCTCTTTCCACCTATCATTGTTGTTCCATATTTCTGGCAAATGTCAGGCGTGCATGTTGTATAGCCTTTGTTGCCCATGCACAGGTCGCATTGCTGCGCCTCAATGTCTTTCTCAACACAGACGCCTGTGCCCAATGTAGTTGAGATATCATGCCACTCGCATCTGTCGCTGCCTTCTAAGCATTTGTTCTCTTCGCATGCGCCCTTTGACTGATAATCATAGCAGCTCCCGACCTTTTTTCCGCCGCCATAGTCGCATGAGAAATATTTGTTCGCCACCGTGCTGCTCTGGTCATAGTAGCAGAAAGGCGCGCTGCTGCATAGCTCATTGCTGTGAACCGTTGGGCCAGAGCCAGAAGTCCATGAAGCGACAGAAAGCTGTGGCAGCCCAAATGTCGACAAAGGATCGTTGCATGCAGAGCAGATATCTGGGTCGTTCTCTGCGCATATAGCAGAGGTTGAAGTCTCCTGCCAGCATCTTGCCTGCACTGGCTTGTTTTGCTCGTCCACAGAGCAGTCTTTTGGAGTAGTAATCACATGGTCTGAAGAATCGCAAGAGAATATGTATTTTGGAAGCTCTTCATCAGATATGAAATAAGTTATGCCGGGTGGCGCGTTGCTGGGGCCGAGGCAGAAAGTGTTGCTTGTGGTTTTCCCATAGCACACTTCGTCACCTGTCAGAAAGCTGCTTGGCGGCGAATATCCTTCAATACCATTTGCAAAATAATCCTTTATTTTATACCAATAGTTCGCTGAAGAATAGAACGTTGTAGCGTCTTCTGCATCCGCGCTCGAGCTTATCTCTCCGACCAAAACATAAGCCGCTGCATTCTCTCCGTTTGCTCCGCATGGTTGTATACTTATAGAGGGGCTATTCGGATTAATGCATCTGTAAAGTTCACTTTTCTCTGCTTCGCAGTTCTGGATCCAAGAAATTATGAATTTGCCAGTGCTGTAGCTTATGCTGTTTATCTGTGGGCCACTTGTGCACCCGCATGGCGTCAATGATTCCTTCTTGCCATCAACATTACAGTCATATGCAGCAATCGCGCAGTATTTTGTTGAATTAATGCCGCCAGGATTCGGCGGCGCTTCAACAACGCTGTGCGGCATCCACTTGCAGTATGTTCCGGGACTGCCTTTTAGTGCTATGTTAGTTGTGCACTGGGAGTTGATAGAATAGCATTCTGGAAGGCTGCAGTAATTTGGCTTTGTCGGGTCGCAGTTGATCTTACATACCTTGCAATCTGCTCCGCCACAGTCTATGCCGGTCTCCATATTGTCTTTGACATTGTTGGAGCAGTGGCATGCCTCTGTCCTGTATGTCCCGCTGCCGCAGCAATAACCAAAGCTATACTGGGTGCCGCCGCATGTGCATTGTGAAGTTATCTGGCTGTTGAGCGTGCATGCTGTTGCTGTGCATGCCGTGTTTTTAGCGATGCCAGAGCAGCAGTAGCCAGATGAGACTGTTGTGCCGCCGCAGCTACAGGATGATGTCAATAACACGCCATCGGCGCAATTGTTCAAGGCTGTACATGCTGTCGTCTGATATGTCCCTTGGCAGCAATAGCCTGATGTGTAAAGTGTGCTGCCGCAATAACATCCGACTGGCGGTCCAATGTATGTAGCAATATCGCGCGTGTCAGTACAGAGCGGCGCGCCAGTGACATGGCATTGTGAGTTGCAAGCTGAGCTATAAATATTATCGAAGAAATTGACTGTGGCAGGATCGACTGCCGGTGCACTTTTCAGGTCATTGCATGCTATGCTGTTCAGGGAATCGTCGGCCTTGGCAGTACTTGACTCAGTGTAGCAGCAGCAGCCTGTGTTGCAGTCTGCCACATCAGAGCATGAAAGACTGGTATAAGGTATTACAGGAGATGGGAGACCAGCGCAGGAAGCTGTGTCGACGCATGTCCTTGATGCGCCATATATGCAGCAGTTAGCCGCCTCCGCTTTAGGCAAGGCCAAAAAGGCTAAGAAAACTAGGACAATCGCTACAAACCACCTTTTTTTCATCTTGATGCCTTATTTATAAATAAACCTCTGTCTTACTTATATAAAAAGCTTTTGAGGGTTATTGAGTTAAACACACGCAACACCGTTCCAGTTTTTCCCTAGAATACAGCAGTTACGCTGGCTACAGTGCTTGCCGATTCCGCAATTTACCAATGTTTCTCCACACTTAGCATTTGTTGTGTTGATGTTTATCTCGCATATCCCATCTCCGTTGATGTCCCTGTAATCATTCCTGCATTGAGCATAAACTTTGAGCAGCTGCCAGTCGTAATAAGGCTGGCCATTGGCGCTCTGTATCGAAAAATTGAAGATTTGATCAGTTGTTGTTGTCCTGCTGCATTGGATTGTATATTCGCCGCATTGGCCTGTACCGCTGATCGAGCATTCTGGGGTTGCTGGGGCTTTCGGCAGCAATAGAGTGGCCGCATATCGTGCAGAATCCTTGACTGTTCCCTTGTAAAAGCAG
The DNA here is from genome assembly GCA_020052545.1 of archaeon. GTDB lineage: Archaea > Nanobdellota > Nanobdellia > Woesearchaeales > JAGVOV01 > JAGVOV01. The sequence continues at coordinate 14,670 of JAGVOV010000002.1, forward strand.
CTTTGGCTGCTGCCTATCTCATTTGGATCATAGCCTGAGAAATTCAAATGATATGTATCTCCAGTTGTGGGGCCTACTGTCAGCATCAGTGTGTCTGGCACCATGGGTGTGTTAAAATATTTACCGAATATTTTGTCTGGTACTTCGTTCTTTATCTTTGGCCCTTGCAGCGCAGGCCTTCTCTCCTGCATGGCAAAATCGAACTGCAATGGCCAATATCCATTCCCCTGATCCTGCGCAGTCAAGATATCATATTTAAGATTCAATGGCCCGAGTATGTTCTCTGTGACATTGCTTATTGTCATTCCCGGCAGTCTGCATGGCTGGCCGTTTATCCCCTGGTCTTTGCAGTCTTTAGTCTCATCTTTCCTTAAGTCAAAGAATATGTCGTTTGCGTCGCCTTTGTCTGATTGATAGCCTTGAGATGTGCCAAGAAGGTGCGTGAGCATCTCATGGAATCTTTTCAGCCTCACTTTCGGCCTTATCATATATTCTGTGTTCTGGACCTGTATTCCATTCTTTGCCTCAATCGGCACTTTTAGATAAATCCCGATGCTGTCATCATAGAATGCCATATCTAATCTTGATATCGGCTTTACTAAGATGCCCTGCATCTCCGGTTTTGTGGCTATGTTGCTGAGGCAGGCCGGCAGATTCTTCTGCATGAAGGCGTTGAGGTAGCCCTGTATTGACTGATTTTCATACACCCCTGAATCGGAATCATATGTCTCGCAGCTGTTTGCTGTGTCAGGGGCATTCGGGCTGTTGGAACCATAATAGTTGCAGAGCGGCGCAAGCTGCATATACAGCTGGTAAGAAGGAATCTTTGTATCGATCTGGTCATTGAAGGGTGAAGGCGCCTTTTTATTTGGAAGTGATGAAAGACTGCCTCTATCGTATGTCGGATAGGTATGCAAGTCTATGCATGGCCACACTGCACCTCTTTTCCTGCAGAAAACACCGATAATCCTGTTTTTGAGCAGGTCTTGATCCTGATAAGTGTAGACAGCTATCCTCCTTGAGTTGTAAGTGACATAGCCGCTGGGGGCCACTATCGGCTTTGTCCCTGGGATCTGGTCGGAATATATCACGCCGCCCTGCTTCCCTATGAACTCGATGCCGTCTTTCAGCGTGCTCTCCATGCATTGCTCAACATGGCCTTTCACTAAGCCTGATACTTCCTTTATGCTATTATCATTTGATTTTTGGTCTATGGCCTTCGCTCCTGAGTTCATGATGTATATCAAGAAAGACACTGCCACAATCAGGACTATCCCAAGGATGAGGAAGAGGCTTATCTGGCTTCTCTTCACAAGAATCACGGAGCTTCGCTCACGTTGAATGGTATTATCTCAATGTATGTGTTGCTGCTTGTGGTGACATTAAGCACAATCTTGTACTGGCCTGGTTTATTCACATCAAAAGTATATTGTTTTGGGTTGCCCGTGAAGAGCTGCATTGTTGTGGTTCTTGGAGGCGTGAATATCCATTTGATTGTGGCTGAGCTTATGTCAAGGCCGTTCAGCGGCATTGCCGTGAATATAATGGTCTGGCCTGCATTCACTATCCCTACGGCATTGTTTTTTACATAAACTAGCTTCGGCTTTGTGCTGTTGATATTTGCCCTTATCTTGCTTGTGAGCTCATGCCATGTCTTCCCCCAATCTGAACCACCCATGCTGGCTGGTTTTTTCCACAACAAGGTCTGCTTCCATGATGCGCCGTCAGGCTGAGTGACGCAGAATGCCGTTTTTCCCGGCTCTGTTGGTGAGACTGATTTGATGAGGCCAATCAGCCTTTTGCAAACATTTTCAGAGACGCCATAATAGCTGATTGAAAGCAGCTGATCTCCATGAGTGTTTTTGGTCACAAAGCCCACTATCTTGCTTGTTCCGTCAGCGCTTTGGTAGAATTTGTCAAAGTTCTGGACATCTAAAGCTGCATTCTCCACCCTTAACGAAGTTGATGTTAATGACTGTGTTATCTGCTTCACCGGATTGAAGAGCAATGATAGGAATGTGTCAAACCATCTCTGCACAAATGTTGATGATGCTACAGATATCCCTTCAGGATTGTAGATTATAGAGGATGTGTTGCCGTTCAGAATGACATCGTCCCTGCCGTCATGTGAGTCGCACTGGATAAACTTGTTTTCGCCTTTCAGGCTATTGCATGTGAATGTCTCAGGATCAAATATTTGTGGATTTATGTTGCCATGCTGCGTGCTCTTAAAGAGCCCTACGCTTTGGTCTACAATAGCATCGACAAGTTTTTCATCTTCGCCTAGGCCCTGCTGCTTGAATGTCCCGACAAACCTGTGCTCTGCTGGATCAAACCATGACATGACGCATATTCTTGAATAATCTGGATCAAGGCCGCTCGCTTCTGTGGGTGTTGCCATGTTCATCAGGCCGCTGTCCTGCCCTGGGCCACTACCTGCATCTCCGCACTCAACTGCATATCTGTCAGCATATCGTTGTGCAAGCTTCAACAGCTGTGTCGCGACAAGAGCCTGCCTGCTTGTCCAGGTTCCATTCAAGCAATAATGGTCGCCATTATTGGCTACATCATCTTCAGTGAATTTGCTTGAGTTGACAAAAAAATAAAATAGCCCTGAGGAGACTTCGCGCTCGCCCTTGTCTTCGTCATTTATTCCTGGGCAGGCATTTGATTTGTCGCTGCTCGTCTCTCCATCACCGCAAAAGCAAGTCCTTTCTTTTGTTATCAGTGGATCATAATCCGGCGCGAAACCTGGCTCTCCTTCCCAATTCTGCTTGTAGAAATAAGTCTTGTTGCGCCATCTTCCGTCCATGCATATGTAGATGCTCTCTGCATCATCATTAAACATGTTAAATTCTCCGATGCATGATGCGCCGTCCCAGCAGCTTCCTGCGGGACAGCATTGTGACTGAACATTGGCAGGTACAACTTGTATTGTCGCATTTATGGTCCTGTTCCTGAACTTGGTCTTTTCATTTATTATGCTCCTGACTTCCTCGAAGGTTTTGTTGTTGCAGACATCATACCACTTGTTGTTTTTGCCACAGACATAGTTTGTCACGGTCCCTGCCTCTGGCGGCAAATCTGCTGGAAGGTTATTGCAGTCATAGTCTGCCCTGACGACGCATAAGTCTCCATCCTTCAGAGGCACTGCGTTGGATTTTATTGCGCCAGTTGCGAGGAAATTTTCCTGCGGGGGCATACCTGGGCATGCGTCAGTGAAACAGCCAGCAGCACCGCAATCGCGCTCTGTCTCCCTACATTTATGGCAACTATAATCTGTCTCTGTCCAGCAGCGGGGCGTTATGCTTGGGCAAACTGTATCTCTGTCGCATTGGATGCAGGCACACGCCTCTCGCGACCATATTAAATCTTTAGTGCATGTCTTCGGTGTGCATAAATCCGGGTTTGGCGGTTTAGCATAGGCGAAGCTAGCTACTAATAGTATCATAAACGCAATTATAACCAGCTTTCTCAAGTCCCACACCCCTCAAAGGTGCCGTTCACATACAATAAGCTTTTGTCTTCTGATCTTTTTGTTGTGTCATAAACAGCCGTATTGTTCTCTATCTTATATCCTAAGAAGCAGCCTGCAACATCATTGTCATAGCTCTCCTCAAAGTTGTTGCTGCAGCAGAATAAGCCTGTGGCCTCAAAGCCTGAATAAGTGCATGCATTCTGGAAGAATGCGTTGTCTGGGTTATTAA
>JAGVOV010000094.1 GCA_020052545.1 archaeon
CCAAAGCCAAAGCCATAATCGATAGTCTGGTGGGCAAGACAGCTTCAGAGATTAGGAAGAAGCTGCACGAAGCTCTCATCCCAGAGCCAATCATAGATGAATTGGCACCTGCAGAGAAGACTGCTGCGCCTGGCGCGGCAAAAGGAGCCCCGGCCAAGAAATAGGCCGTTTTTATCTTTTATTTTCTTAAATTCTTATCTTTTATCTTATCTTTTAATATCAATCCTTAGTACGTTCTCCAGCGACAAAAGTGGGTTGAGCTTAAGTTGAGCAGAGCTCAACAAACTTTAGCAAGCTAAAGTGCGCTCAAGCCCACAAAGACGAATAAAGTTTTGCGAAGCAAAACTCACGAGCAGCTCCGGCTGCGAGATTAACGTAATTAGGATTGAGGAAACAATAACTTAAGCAGTCCAAAGTTTCTACTTCAAAGTTAATATTTATAAATGGCAGAACGATTCTCCAAATCATGTTTAAGACATTCGAGGAGGCATTGAAGTTCCAGGATGAGTATGAAGAGCGCGTATTTGCTGCGGCTGACGCCATCAGGGCAAGGATAGGGGATGTGAAGCCTGTCTTCGGCATAACGCTAGGAAGCGGCCTGAATGACCTTATTTCTGAGATTGATGTGAAGGAGACAATCCCTTACACCGACATACCTAACTTCAGGAAGCCCATAGTCAAAAGCCATGAAGGCAACCTCATCTATGGCGAGATTGAAGGTATCCCTGTCGTCTGCCTGCAAGGCAGGACACATTATTATGAAGTCGCAGACTGGCCTATGAACACAGGCATGCTGCAGGTCGTGCTTCCAATCCATGCGCTGGCCGAGCTCGGGACAGAAATCTATTTCCCCACTAATGCTGCCGGCGGAATCAACCTCTATTACAAAGTTGGAGAGCTTATGGCGATAAAATCACATTCATCGCAGCTGCCGAACCCTCTGCTCGGTCGGCCCCATAGCTTCAAGAGGATTGATGGCAAGGATCCATCGTATTTTGTGGCGCTGAATGACGCTTATGATGATGGGCTGAGGGCGATGCTTATCGAGGCCGGAAGCAAGTATGGCACAGTCCATAGCGGATTCCTGAAAGCGATGACTGGCAGGACATACGAGAGCATAGCCGAGGTAATTGAATCGAGGATAGGGGGGGCTGATGCGGCAGGCATGTCTGTCGCGCCGGAAGTTGTAGTCGCAAGAAGCAGAGGCATGAAGGTCGTCGGCTTCTCAATCATAACAAATGAGACCGATGAGGAAGGAAAGAACCCGGCAGACCATGATGAGGTAGAAAAGGTGCTGAAAGACCCTGCGACGAGGCTGAAAGTAGCTTCAACAGTGAAAGAGTTCTTCAGGATGTATAAAGAAAGAATATATCAAAGATAACGCAAACGTAAGTTCGCGGAACAGTTGACCGACGTCAACTATAAAAATTATAAAAAAAATTATTGGTGCTGCTCGTATATCCTTATCAGCACAAGCGTCTGGGCCAGGATGGCAAGCACGACAATCAAGAGTATCTCGATTATCGCCACTTCACTCGTCTTCTCAGCTCCAAACTTTGCTGATGCGAATATATACAAAGCTGCAAGGCCAAAGAGGGCCATCAACACACCAATGACTTTCTCAAGTATGTGTGACTTCACTCTTACTATAACAATCACCTCTTTTTATGGATATAATAACAATCTCTTGACGCTGACAACATCCGGAGTCAGGAACTCAATCATGTTTGATGTTCCAGTCTTCGGCACCAATCCGACCTTGACATCCTCATCGCTGCTCACCGCTCTTGGAGACTTCATGCAGAGTTTTATAACATCTCCAGTGACGAGCTTTCCTACTGAATTTTCAGTTCCATTGATTAGGTATTGCACAGTAAAGTTTCCGCTGCCTTTGCCGCTATTCGTGCTGTAGCCGGTGTAGTTGTTACATAAGCCAGCCACATAGACCAAATCCGCTTTCTTATCCTTGAGGGAAAGAGAAACCAGCATCTGCGTCAAGTCTATCTGGTCTGAGCCAGGTGCGAGCTTGACAGTGACGAAGAAGTCATCAACGCTCCCATCTGTTCCATCTTCCGCATAGATCATAGTAGGAGAAATGGCTGTGGAGATCTGCGTCTTAGTCCTTTCGCCGGTCATCAAAGCCTTGTTCTGCAGGCTTCCTGCCGTCTGGATCAATACGCCAGCAGCAATCGCCGCAACAAGTATCATTGCTATAAAAATTATCAAAGTTCCAATACCGATCTCAGCTTTTCTCTCCAGCATACAACCACCTTTTTAGTTAAAATAAAATTATGGGAAGATGAACATCTTCGCATCATTTATTATTGTCGGCGTCACCGTCTCTACGACAGATGGACTTCCTATCTTCGGCACGACAAGGAATGATATAGATTCGTCCTCTCTTACGCTCCTTGGAGCCATCATGCATAGCCTGACAACATCTCCTCTCACGAGGTAGTCATTGACGTGACCTTGGCCACTGATCAAATATCTGACGGTGAAAGTGCCCTTATTGGTATTGCCAGTGAAGAACCCAGAAGTCGAATTCTCACTGCCAGACAACGCGGTGCAGTTTGTGGCAACATTAGTGTTATTGCAGCATATTCCTTTATAGACCAGGTCAGCGCTCCTGTCCTTCAAATTCATTGTCACAAGAGTGTCATTGAGCTTTATCGGATCAGAGCCCGGAGCCAGCTTGATGGTCTGGAAGAACTGCTTCAAGGTGTGATTTCCGGAGGAACCGTTCTCAGCATAGATCTGGGTGGTGATCAATGAAGTTGAGACTTGCGTCTTGCTTCTCTCTCCGGTAAGGAGCGCCTTGCTCTGCAGGCTTCCAGCCGTCTGTATCAGGACCCCGGCAGCAATCGCAGCCACAAGAATCATAGCTATAAAGATTATCAACGTTCCAATGCCCATTTCAGCCTTGGTTTTTTTGCTCTTCATTTATTACCACCTCAATATTATGGATATAAAAACATCCTTTGCTGGTTAATCACTTCTGGTATAGCAAGCTCGACATTTGCCGGGCTTCCTGTCTTTGGCACTATATTTATCTTGACGTTCTCATCCTCTCCTACATACCTTGGAGACTCCATGCAGAGCTTAGCCACATCTCCAGTGATAAGATAACCTGCAAGGTGATTTGTGCCGTTGATCAAGTAAGAGACGCTGAAGTTGCCTACACCACTGGCCGCATTCGACTTGTAGCCATTTGCGGAGTTATTGATGCAAGTGCCGCCGCTCTTGTAAGCCAAGTTGACAGCCTTATCCTTAAGGCTGAATGACACTAACGCATCAGTGAATTTTATCGGATCAGAGCCCGGAGCGAGCTTTATCGTAGCGAAGAAATTTGTCAATCCTCCAGTGGAGCCGTTCTCGGCATATATCTGCGTCGCCACGATTGAGGTGGAGACTTGCACTTTGCTCCTATCTCCAGTCTGCAGAGCCTTGTTCTGCAGGCTTCCTGCCGTCTGGATCAATACGCCAGCAGCAATCGCCGCAACAAGTATCATCGCTATAAAAATTATCAACGTGCCAATTCCCATATCGCCTTTTTTGTTCAAACTTCCACCTCACTTTTTTTGGTGTTTGACTAACTCTTAAACTATAAAAATATACTTTAAACTATACTGAGTATAACTTATATATAAACATTTTGTTTTTAAAAATCGAGGATTATCAAGGATAAAGCTGCGTTATCGTGTTAACAAGCACTTGCGGAACCATGAATGAAATATAATTTGCAGTAGCATCTGCCGGCGTGAATCTTATCCCGACCTGTTCGAGAGTCGTGACATATCTTGGCGATGAGATGCAGATCCTTATGATGTCATTATTGTCAATCCTGCCAGATGTATAATTGTTCCCGGTCTCAAGATAGATGATGCTGAAGTTTCCGACAGAAGTCACAGGATTCGTGTAATACCCATTTCCTGCAGCGCTGGTTACATTGACGCAGGGCTTGTTCTTGTAAGTCAAGGTGACGCTCTTGTTTGAAAGCTGCAGGTTGAGGACAGAATTGTTTAGCAGCATTATTGGCGATCCTGGCGCAAGCTTCGCATCTATGAAGAAATTCTTCAATTTCCCGATGCTGCCGTTGTTCGCGAAGACAGATATCACCTGAAGCTTGGAGATTATCTCCTGTGTCGACCTGTCGCTCTTCTCTTTCGCAGTGTTCTGCATCCTCTGCGATACCTGAAAAAAAACAGCAATTGTCGCAGCTGTGACTATGAGCATCGCGATAAACAATATCATGGCACCCATAGCGACTTCCGCTTTTTTCATCCTGCACCTGCGACTGCTGAGGGCAGCACGGAAGCATTTAAATTTTGCGTGAAGCTCGGCAGCAGATTGTTCATGAACACAGGTATAAGGTAACTTAGCATAGCGCCTATCCAAAGCATGACTATGAAGTCGAAAAAGCACGCATAAACATCGCCGCCATCTATTATCTTTATCACTAGCGCTGACATTATGGAGTGGACTAATACCATTATGCCTATATATACCGTTATCTGCTGCATATTTACGCTCAAGGCTTCTGTCGGCGCGATAGAGCCTATGACGCTGGCCATAACGCCGCCATCCGCCTGCAGGGCATCTAGGGGGGAGGAGAACATGACGGCGAGCATCTGGGTTATCTTGGCAGATATGTAAGCGGCGGAGCAAAAGCCGACAAGGCTGCCGTAGAATGCTCCTCTTGTCGAGGCCGCAAGCTGCAGCCTTAGCTTCCTCAATGATATCAGGCGAAGGAAATTCTTGCTCACTATTTCCCCTATCTTCTCCGCGTTGCCTCCTAAGTATATAGATTCGGCAAATATCTGGCTGAAATGATAGATAAGGTTGCTTCCCGATTCTGCCGCGTAATAAAGCCATGACTTGTACTTGTCGTTGCCCAGGCGAAGGCGCCTATATAGGTTCACAGCCAGATTGTTCAAGACCCCAAAATCGTGGACGCGCAGGGCATGCAGGCTTGATATTATTGCGCCCATCTTTATCTCAATCGCAGCTCCCAAGGCTCTGATGAAGCTAGGGAAAGCCTTGTCCCTTGTGAAGACAAGGTTCTCTTCCTGCTGGGCATAAACGCCAACAATCATCAATGGAGAAAGTCCCACAGCGAAATTGAAGAGGAAAGGGAGCACATCCGCATAAAGCAGAACTGCGGTGAAGACAAGCGATATTGGCAGGAATATGAGGAAATTCCTTTCTATCTTCTTCATGCCTTCGCTCTTTATCGGCAGGGTGTGGAGGAGCCTATCCTGCGGGATGAATGAGTAGACAAGGACGAAAAGCACTATGTCTATGAGCACGACGCTCATAAGGCTGACTTTCACGACAAAATCGATTGGAGTTCCAGCTATCAATGGCAGCAGCAAGGCTATGGACATGATGAAAGCGACAGCTATCGTTATGGAAACAAAGACTTCCTGCAGCATCTTTATGTTCTCCAGGCTCTTGTTGTATTCAGCAGAAAAATCATCCATGACAGCATCCTGCTCATCATTGAGGAAAATCTTCAAGTCCTCGCCAAAGTCCATCATGACCGCAAACCTATCAAGGAAATCGCCGAAGATCCTGCTCGGCGTTATAGCGCTGACGCGCCTGCATGCCGCTGCATATCCAAGGTTCCAAGATTTGGAGAAATACAAGATTTTCTCTGCGCTCTCAGAGATCTCGCCGAACCTCTTCTTCTCAGAGAGCCTCTTGAACAAAAGGTTCCTTTGTATGTCTGCGGTGCTTATCGTTCCGGCATAAGTTATCATGAGGTGGATATTCTCGTTTATCTCGGTCTTCCTCTTCTCATATATCACCACAGGATAAAGGAAGATGAAACCTAAGCCAAACACGATTATCAGGTAAGGCATGAATCTGGGCAGGTTTGTGAAGAAGAGGAATGTCATGATGAAGAATATGCTGCACATAAGCACTATCGGCATGGCAAACTTTATTATGAACTGCTGCACGCTGACAAAACCAAGGTTCGCCACCAATTTCTCAGCTTTTGACAGTGCCATTTTAGATCTTAAAGGGCAGGGCGCTCTCTCCGTTTATATGGAAATTCTTTATGACTTCCCAGACATCGAAATAATTGAAGATCTTGTGCTCCACCATCTTCTCTATTATCTTCTTCCTCCTTTCCATCTCTTCATAGATCCTCCTCGTGTCCTCATAGCCTATTATCTTGGCTATCTTGGTCTCAAGTATGTAGCTGTTGTACAAGCCTCTGAATACATGCTTGTCGTGTATAGGGTCCCATTCAAAGACCTGCCTCGTAACCATCTTTTTCGCGGGCTCATAATATCTCTCTATCTCTGTTATGGAAAGCACGCGCCTGATGAAGTGGCCTTCATGGAAGACTGCCTGCTGTATCAATGCAATGTTAAGGTTGTCGACGAATGCTATCGGCACATTGATCGGCTCACCAGTGATACGCTGAACCATTGTTGTGACATTGCCTGCGTGGAATGTCGACAGCACTGGATGGCCAGTCTGCATGGCCTGGAACGCTATATTTCCCTCTGCTCCCCTGATCTCTCCAACTATTATGTAATTCGGTCTGCTTCTTAGTGAGGCTATAAGGAGGTCCTGCATCGTCACATCAGTCTCTTTCCCGTTCTCTCTCGCCAGAAGATGCTGCCAGGTCTCGTGCGGCATAGTGACTTCTGGAGTGTTCTCTACTGTGTACACCTTGTCTTCAGGCTTTATGAAAGTCGATATGGCATTCAGCGTCGTGGTTTTTCCGCTAGCTGTTTCTCCGCAGACGAAGAGGTTCATCCCATTCTCGATGACAAGCCAGAGATATGCGGCAACTTCGCTGGAGAATGTCCCCCAGTCGCAGAGCTGCGTGACAGAGACAGGGACATCAGAGAACTTCCTGATCGTGAAAGATGTCCCTTCAAGGCTCACATCCCGGCCATAAATGAAGTTGCTTCTGCTCCCGTCAGGCATCATCGCATCCACAATGCTATGGGCATCGCTTGCTGGCCTCTCTACCCTTTCTGTCACCTCAATCACATATTTGTTCAGCTCAACATCATCCTTGAACTCTATATTAGTGTAGACCATGCCGAATATCTTGTGGACGAGGGAAAGTATCCCGACGCCGGTGCAGTGGATATCCTCAATATAAGGGTCATTGAACAAAGGTTCCAGCTTGCCATATCCCACCCTGTTCCTGATCAGGAAATATTTTATGGCTATATACTGCTCTCTTGTGATCCTTATCCTGCCATCAAGCATCCTCTTCATCGGATTGGGATCATCTTCCATCGTGACAATCTGGTTGAACAGCGTGATGAGAACCTCTCCAATGTCAGTGACTTTCTCTGGCACGGGCATGGAATTGGCCACCTCAATCATCTTCTCCAGCACCTTCTCATACACTGGCATGTCCTCTTTTGAGATCTCTGGCTCGATGACATGATACATGATGCCTTTTGTGCCGTCCTTGTAGATGTGGATGAATATGGGATCGCCGACAGGATAGATGAAATTTGGATTTTTGAGGTTCTTTAGATTCCTCTCAAGCTTCAGGAAGAATGAAGGCTCGCCCCTTTCTTGTGCAAACTTCTTCACATAGTCGCGGAAGTGCGCATATCTGTCCATCGCTTCCAGCATGCTCTTTGTCGTCTCAAGCTTTTTTCTTTCCATCTTAGCTCAACGCCGCTATCTCTATGGTAAGCCCTCTTCCGGGCTCCACCTTGAACGGAAATTCAAGGCTGACATCTTTCTCGGCTCTCCTGAAGCGCCTTACACTGGCGACCCTCAAGAGGTTTCCCAACACCGTCTTTGCCTCAACCTGTATGAAGACATCAGCCACGCCTCTTATGAGGTTCAGCACCCTGTGGTTTATCTGCTCTGGATCGACGCAAAGGATGATGCATTTGTTCATGCTGGTTATGTTCTTCAGCGTCTTGATGAAGGTGAAGCTCTCTTCCTCTGAAATGCTGTCCCTCACTATAAGGTAAGAAAGCGTGTCTATGATTATGACATCCTTCTCGAATATCTTCTTCGTCTTCATCATCTTCTCCATAAAATTCTTCCTCAGCTTCACGTGGCCAAGATAGGGGAACATCGGTATGAAAAGGAGGCGGTCGTTGAGTATGTGCTCTATTACCTCGTAGTTCAGGCTGTTCATCTGCTGTATGAAGCCCATGGTGTGGAGCTCGCTGCTTATGTATGTGACAGTGTAACCATTCTCAAGAAGGCCAAAGGCGAGCCGCTGCGCCATTATGCTTTTTCCGCCGCCGTCATTCCCTTCAATCAAGGAAAGGCTGTCTTTGGGCATTCCGTTGCCTAGCTTTGTGTTCAGTTCATCTCTTTTCAGGAAAAGCGAAAGCACGTTAGACATTTTTACACCGTAAAGACAGCGCCTGCTGTTGACCCATATTCGTTTGACAATGTCAAGTAATGATTGCCAGCGCTCAGTGTTATGCTTACCTTGAGCCTGAGGATCTCTTTTGGGTCCCATAGTTCGCTGTTCACTATGTTTGTCGCATTCAGAAGAACTTCGTTGACGCTGCTCCTGTTGACCCTTGTCTTGTCGACATACACATCGGTCATGTTTGGATTGAGCTTCACGCTCCCGATATTTGTAGCATAAACCTTCAATATGCCTGCAGCATAGGTCGCGTTGTTCTCTATCCTCATCGCGCTGTTGAGCTTGTTCATGAGCTGCAGCTGCTGCTTCTCTAGCGCGCTATTTGTTGTCGTCACATATCCCTTATAGACGACGAGCAGCATGACGAACACACCTATGACTGTCACGAACAACAAAACATTTGAAACTATGTTGCTGAATGCCATTTTATCTTATCACCGTCGGGGTGCTGAACTGATCTGTAGCTTTGGCTCCATATTGAGCCGTGATCACAACATCATAAGTCCTGTTCTCAAACAACCTGTTGTTGTAAATATAGCTGTGATTCGCTTGTATCATCAGCACTTCTTTCGGATCCCATTTTCCTATGTTGATTGTGTCTGTGTCGCTCACCATCACATTTTTCCTCAGTATGGCAGGAGTCCTGTTGAACCTGTAGCCATTTATGTAGACATCAACTTCATCCGGGTCGAGAGTCGTCGCGCCAGTGTTCTTTACATATATCCTTGTTATGTTCCACCTGGAGTTGTAGCTGCCGTTGTAAAACACGATGTTTTCGATAGTGATGTCAGTCTTGATCTGATTGCTCAGGAACTGCTGCTGAGTCACCATGGCTGCGCTGCTCGTGTCTATGTAGCTGTTGAACATGGCCACAAGGCCAGTCGCTACAGAGACAACTGCGATGAACATGATTACATGTGAGGAGAGCCCGCTGAATCCCATTTTTGCATCCTTTTCGTATCTTTATTATCCTAATATACATAAAAGTATATTACTATACATATAGCAATAAAGTTATATATAAATCTTTCCTTTTATACAGTTTTTCGGAATGACCGAACAAATAACTAAATTTAAATATAAGTTATGGCGATATAGCAGGAATGGATTTTTGCGTCTATTACGACAACAAGAAAGGCACAATCCTCGAGTTTCTGCCCAATGACATGGAATTGGGCTTTAAGAACAGGATAATAGACGCCTGGAGCAACGAGATACAGAGGAAGATACTGCTTTTGCTGTCAGATGATGGCCAGATGACCGCACCCAGGATCAGGGAGAGGGTCGGCCATTCCGCCTCAACACTGCATGAGAACATAAAAAGGCTTGAGGAGTTGGGGCTTATAGAGACTGAGATGGTTTATTCGGGCAACAAGCAGAAGGTGATAAAGCCGAAGATCCTGTTTGTCACAAGAAACCCAAAATTCAAGGTCACGATACAGAAATTCTTCCAGGGCCTCTGGATAGATTCCGAGAAGACAAAATTGATACTTGCCTGTCTCGAAAGCGAGCCAGACAGGCATTTCAGCCTTGAGGAAATCTCCCAGAAGACAAAGCTGCCTGTGGACGAGATAGAGCTTCTCCTGAACAATTGGGACAGCCAG
>JAGVOV010000163.1 GCA_020052545.1 archaeon
CTATGACCTTAAAGACTCCAAGTATGATGAATATCATGCCAATTGTATAGCCGGGCAGAAAGAAGTGCTTATGCTCCCTGATGTTGTGCATATTAGCCTTCTCTCCAAGCTGCTTTATATATTTTTTCAAAATAATTAAATATTAATTTCCACTTAGCAGGGAAAAATGGCACATTTGTCGCTTGCAGAGGTCCAGGAAAGGCTTTCTGAGATGGATGGCTGGGAATATGGCGACGAGAAGATCTTCAAGACTTTCAATTTTGACAGTTCCACCAACGCAATGGTATTCGTTAATGAAGTCGCAAATCTTGCTGAGCAGCACCAGCATCACCCGGATATCATGATACGGATGAAAGACGTCACGATAGAATTGACGACGCATTCTGAGCATGGGCTTACAGGGAAAGATTTTGAAGTTGCGAAGCAGATTGACCTCGCTAGATAAGATGCTTTGTCGAGTTAAGAAGTTCAACACTTATGTCGCCATTTTCTATGTTTAAGATTGACAAGGCCGTGTTCTCGGCATGGTATATCCTGAAATTTTCATCATTGTCCTTGAAAAGATACAAAAAAAGGTTTGTTATCGGGCCACCATGTGCCACGATAAGCACATTCTTATTGCTGTGTCTCTTGTTCATCTCAGCGTAAAAACCAATCATCTTTTTTTTAAGCTCGATTACAGTTTCTCCTCCTTCAGGCTTGAAATGAATGAATGAGATTCCGGCTTTTTCCGCGGCTTCCCTCATACAGCCGTATTTCCTGCCCTCATAGATTCCGTCATTCTTCTCGTTTATCCTCGGATCATAGCAAAGTTTTGTAGCTTTGTGATGCTTCATGATGCCTTTGGCAGTCCTGATTGCCCTGCCGAGCTCGCTTGAATAAGCAACATTAATATTTTCATGCTTCAACCTATCTGCAATCCTATCGATCTGCCAATAGCCTTTTTCTGTAAGAGGACTGTCGGAGCTGCCTATTATCCTCCGATTCACATTATCCTCAACTTCGCCATGGCGCACTATGAACAGCCTCATATAGGGAGAGTTTTCTTCGTTGTATTTAAATTTTCATTAAATTTATAAACATCCAGTTTCTCTGATTTCTCATGGTAGCAGTCTGTCCCAAATGCGGAAGCGCGAAGATAAGGCCCGATGAGATAAAGCCTGATGACTATGCGAAGTCAAGGACTTTCTTCTTCTCCTCTGACAAAGGCGGCAGCATGCCGCATTACGCGGAATGCATGGACTGCCATTATTTCGGAAGCCTCTTCAAGGATGTGCCCGAGGACAAGATAATGGAATTCAAGGCCAGCCTCAAAAAGTAATTAAACTAAGCTCATTTCCCTTTCTTTATGGCGTTGACAAGGATTAATATAAGAAAGAAGCTTGCGGGACTTATCATAGATTCAATAGCAAGCAGGATTCCAGACTCTAAATTCGGCATATTGTTCTCCGGTGGGATTGACAGCACCTTGATAGCTTTGATCTGCAAGCAATTGGGGGTTGACTTCACTTGCTACACTGCTGCATTGGAAGGCAGCAAGGAGGATGCAAAATGGGCGGAGGAGATTGCGAAGGAATATGGTTTTGAGCTGAAAATCATAGCAATAACACATGAAGAAGTGCAGGAGCAATTAAGCAAAGTCGTCAATTTATTGAATGATAGCAATGTGATCAAGGCGGGTGTCGGAGTCACGCTCCAGGTCGCTTGCAGAAAAGCAGCCCAGGACAAAATAAAAGTCATCTTTTCAGGCACAGGTTCAGATGAGCTTTTCGCTGGCTATGGGAGATTCAAGGATGTAAAGGACATTAACAAAGAATGCAAAGCCAGCCTTGAAAAAATGTTCAAAGAAGATGTCCCGAGAGATTCAGCTATCGCTTCCAGCAACGGGCTCAAGGCTGAAGCGCCTTTCCTCGATGAGAGGCTGATTGAATTTGCCTTAAATATCTCTGGTAGATACAAGATTGAAAAAGGGCAGAATAAGGTGATATTGAGAGAGGTGGCTGAGCAGCTCGGCTTGAAGAAGGAATTTGCTCAGAGGAAGAAGAAGGCGGCGCAGTATGGCAGCAATTTCGACAAGGCAATCGAAAAAGCAGCAAAGAAGAATGGTTTCAAGACAAAAACATCATATCTTGGATCTTTGCTCAGCAATAAGATGAACCTTGGCGTGCTATTTTCTGGCGGAAAGGACAGCATATCTGCGATGCATATGATGAAACAGCAGAACTGTAACATATCCTGTCTCATAACCATAAAAAGCAGCAATCCTGATTCATACATGTTCCATACCCCTGCAATTAACTTGACGGAGCTGCAGGCGGAGGCGTTAGGCCTACCCCTCATGACTTTTGAGACGAAAGGAGAGAAAGAAAAAGAGCTGAAAGATCTAGAGAATGCAATGAAAGAGGCCAAGCTCAAGTTCAAGATTAATGGCATTATCACAGGCGCATTGTTTTCCGATTATCAGCGCGAAAGGATAGAGAAGCTCGCAGAGAATCTCGGTTTAAAAGTATATTCCCCATTGTGGCATCTGGATCAGGAGCAACACATGCTCAATGTTGTAGAGAATCTTGAGATCCTGTTCACGGGGGTCGCGGCATATGGCCTTGACCAATCATGGCTCGGAAGGATAATCACCAAGAAAGATGTTGATAAGTTAGTTGAATTGAAGAAGAAATACGGCATCAACATCGCGGGCGAAGGTGGCGAGTTCGAAAGTTTGGTTTTAGACTGCCCCATGTTCAGGAAAAAGATAGAAATTGATAAGTTTGAGATAGCCAAGACTGGTGAGAATTCTGCGAGATTGATTGTCAAAAAAGCCTCTTTAGCACCTAAGACTACTAGCATTTAAATAGTAGACAAACTTTCTATGCATTATGACCAAGCACTTCCAGAAGATCGAAGGCGGCTTCAAGAAGATAACTTACTGCATGTCATGCAAGAAGAAGATGATGAACCGCGACCTCTATTATTGCGAAGAATGCAGCAAAAGGAAATGAAAAAGATAATTCTTGACACTAACTTCCTGCTTATCCCTGCAACCTTGAAAGTCGATATATTCTCAGAGATAGAGAAGATCTGCGACTTCAAGTACGAGCTTTATGTGGTAGACAGCACAATTGAGGAGCTGAAGCACATAATGGAGAGCCAGAGGGGAAAGCATAGGGATGCTGCGAGGATTGGCCTGCAGCTCATAGAGGCGAAAGCTTTAAAAACGCTTCCCAGCTCCCAGAGCAGTACGGACGAAGCCATCTTGGCCTTGGCTGACTTGGATTGCCTCGTGGCGACCCAGGATAAAGCCCTTAAGAAGGCTTTAAAGCAGAAAAAAGTAAACGTGATTTTTTTAAGGCAAAAAAAATATTTAGCGATAGGGTGAACAAATGTTTTACAAAGTGAAGGTTAAAGACCACATAAGGGTGCCGCCAGATCTCTTTGGCGAGGACATCAATGCTGCAGTCGTGCAGAGGATCAAGAAGAAATATGATGGCTTCATAAGCAAAGATCTTGGCATCGTCATCGACACAAGCTCAATAGACGAAGTGAAGGAAGGAGTCATAATCCCTGGCGACGGAGCGGCATATTACGAGACTACATTTGAACTGATAGTCTTCAAGCCTGAGCTGCACGAGATATTGCTCGGCAAGATCAGGGAGATTGCAGACTTTGGCGCTTTCATAAGCCTGGGCCCAGTAGAAGGAATGATACATGTGAGCCAGACAATGGATGACTTCGTGTCATTCAGCAAAGACAAGGTTTTGATGGGCAAGGACTCAAAGAGAAGCTTAAAAGTGGGAGACTTATGCAGGGCAAGAGTCATAGCGATATCATACAAAGATGTCACGAACCCGAAGCTTGGCCTGACCATGAGACAGCCAGGGCTTGGCAAGCTTGAATGGGCTGAAGAAGACCTGAACAAGACAAGTCCAAAGAAAACCGAGAAGGAGAAGAAATGATCCAGCTGTCTGATTGGATGAC
>JAGVOV010000181.1 GCA_020052545.1 archaeon
ATAGAGGAACAAGCACCTGTCAAGGAAGAAGAGGAAGACTTAGAAGAGGATCAAAATGACTGAATACAAATGCTTTGATTGCAACAAAAGGATATCCTCAGACACACTGAGGAAGAAAGTCCGCTGCCCTTATTGCGGCTACAAGATTTTGTACAAGTCAAGGAGCGCGACTACCAAGATCAAGGCAGTATGATGCAGTGCAAGGTTGAGCTTGACTACAGCGTAACGCTGCAGAAGGCCCTTGAGCCAGAGCTTAAAGGCCTTGAGAAAGACCGCTCAACGACATCGATAAAAAAAGATGGCAAAAGATTAATCATAATTATTGAAGCTAAGGATTCAGTTGCTTTGCGGGCAGCCTTTAACTCAATAACTAAACTCGTCACAGTGTATGAAAAGGCGTAAAATGGAAAGCGAAGAAAAATTGGCCCAGCTGCAGATGATTGAGCAGAACATGCAGCAATTTCTGGTGCAGAAGCAGCAGTATCAAGGCCAGCTGATAGAGCTTGAGTCAGCGCTTAAAGAGACAGAAGGCAAGGAGAAGGCCTATAAGATAATAGGCAACATCATGGTCTCCACAGATGCCGAGGAGCTGAGGAAAGAGCTCAAGGAAAAGAAAGAGATGATAGATCTGAGGCTGAAGAGCCTCGACAAGCAGGAGAAGCTCATAAAAGAGAGGGCTCAGAAGCTGCAGGCAGAGATAATGGAAGAGATGGAGAAAAAATGAGCCAAGAACAACTTAATGAGGTCATCCAATGCTTGCAGGAAGTCGAGCATGACAACACTGTGCCGAAGAACATCAAGCTCAAAGTTTCAAACACAATAAAGGTTTTGAGCGAGCAGGATGAGATGGGCATGAAGATAAATCGCGCATTGAATGAATTAGATGAATTGACTGATGACAACAACATCCAGCCTTTCACCAGGACGCAGATATATCACATTGTCAGCCTGCTTGAGAAATTCTGATTATCTTTTCTTTCTCTGGAACAAGTTTTTCCTCAACAGCTCGTTGGGCACGTAGATAATGTCACCATTCTTCGCCTCAATCATGGTCTCGGTGAGATTGACTTCCATGACTTTTCCGGCAACGGTGCCAATCCTTATCATGTCGCCTTCCTTCACCAAATCGCGCCTCACCAGGAAGACGTTGGCCAGGAAGTTCGGGAAGAAATGCACGAGCTCTATGTACATCGTCACCAGCACAAGTATGAAGAGAAGGCCTAGCAGTATCTGAAATATCGTCGCTGTTATGCCGAGCTGGAGCAATGCGATGAATATTGATATTATGTAAGAGATTGTAGTGATGAGCCTGCCTATGAACTCGGAAGCGGAGACCTTGAAGCCTATGGCATTCTTCACGATGTTGTTGAACTTCATGTCAAGCAGCAGCTTCTGAACTAGTTTTCCCAGAAGCTTGCCTATTATGAAGCCCAGCAAAATTATGATGATTGCCACGATGAATTTTGATATGAGGCCCGAGAAGAACGTGTTGAGCGTGTTGACTGAGTTCTCAAGTATGCCTGTCTCGTTCATAAATCGGAATTAGACATTTGTTTATATAAAGGTTACTGAAATGTTTTTATTTATGGCGCTTTTTTCAACCCGTGATTTTTTCATAAAAACTTAGTACGTTTTCCTGCTTAAACTGCTCAGTTGGCGCTGGTGGCTGCTAAGCTTTGATTTTTAGCAAGAAAAAGTTTTTACAAAAGTTTTATCAAACATTTTTATCCCAAGCTTTAAATAAAAAACCTCTAACCATTCTTTTATGGAAGGCAAAAGGAGCGAGGAGAAGAGGGAGAAAAACACCATCCTCGAGCAGATAAAGGAGATGGAGAAAGGGCTTTCCACGACAAAATACAACAAGAAGACACAGGGAGCGATCGGCCTGATGAAGGCGAAGATAGCTAAGCTCAAGGAGAAGCAGGAAAAGAGGAGCTCTGGCGGAAAGAAAGGCGATGGTTATTCTGTCAAAAGGACAGGCGACGCCACTGTCATATTGATAGGCTATCCAAGCACAGGAAAATCAACCTTGCTCAACAAATTGACTAATGCAAATTCTGAAGTCGGTGCATATGACTTCACAACCTTAGATGTCATTCCGGGTCTTCTGGAATACAAGCACTCGAAGATACAGATTTTAGATGTACCCGGCATAGTGAGAGGTGCTGCTGCCGGAACTGGAAGGGGAAAGGAAGTTCTGGCATGCATAAGGAGCGCAGACCTTGTCCTTTTCATCGTCGATGTAAATCATCCGGAACATATGGATGCGATAAAGAGGGAAGTTTACGAGGCGAATGTCCGCATCAATCAGGAGAAACCGATTGTGAAGATAGTGAAGACAGAGAAGAATGGCATAAGGATAGGCACTACATTAAAATTGACCAAGCTGGACCAGAACACGATAAAGCAGATAATGCACGAGTTCAGATATAACAACGCAGACATCGTGATAAGGAGCGATATCTCAGATGACCAGTTCATCGACTGCATCGAGGACAACAAGAAATACATACCGGGCATCGTAGTGCTGAATAAAATAGACTTGATTGATGAGGAGAAGCTTAACGAGATGGTGAATTTGGTGGACCCGGACATAGCGATCTCAGCAGAGAAAAAGATCCACATTGACGAGTTAAAAAATCTTATCTACCAGAAACTCAGGTTCATAAGAATCTTCACAAAAGAAGTCGGCAAAGAGGCGGACATGAATGTTCCTATGATAATGAAAAGCCCATGCAAGGTAAAAGATTTGTGCGAGAAGCTTCACAAGGATTTCGTCGTAAAGTTCAAGTATGCCAAGGTCTTCGGGCCCTCTGCAAAGTTTCCTGGCCAGAAATTCCTCATGGACCATGTCCTGAAAGACATGGACCTTGTAGAGATACATCTTAAGTGAATCAAGCAGCCTGGGTTGAAAAAGAAATATTCTTGGCTTTTTCATATGCCTCAATTGTAGTATGTAATTTTTTATAATAATCTGCCATAGAAATTTCATCCCTTATCTCTGCATCATATCTCCTGATGATTCCCTTGAGCACGTTTGTAAGCCTTGCTGATGGAGCATATGTGTCCCCAATAACCATCAAGACATCGTCGAGGTCCTCTGGAAGCTTAGTCTTCAACGCCTCAAGCTCCGCCATAGCCTGGCTCTTTCGCGTGAAAATCGCAAAAGATGAGTTGAGATAGAAAGGGACTGAATCTTTCAGCGTCAGGAAATTGACCTTTGCTCTTTCAACGAGATTCAGCTTATATTCCATTGCAATCAAAACCCCGTGACTTGGCGGAAATAATCCATCATGTTGTAATGGGCAGAATTGCCGCGGAAATGATAAGGCTTTTTTTCAGACATATCTGCTGCGATCAAAGAGACATCGCCTATTCCAAAAAGCAGCTGCATGACGCCAGATGTCGCGACATTTATCGGAAGGCTTATCGCAGCGCCTAAAGCTTTGCCGGAGTAATATTTATTTGGGTGATTGATCGATTCAAACTCTTTCGTGTTGATCTCCTTGCTCACATAACCGCCGCCGAAAGAATGGATGTTCGTGAAATATGTAAGGACGGCGCCGACAGGATCAAATCCCGCGATTATGCCTTCGCCAAAGCCCATCCCGAAGGTTTTTCTGTCGCTCAATACGATATTATCGAGATTTTCCATCCCACGGAAAAACCATTGCCAGTTTATAAATTTATTGCCACACAGAAGTGGATAATAACGAGTATTATAAGTACAAATTCCAATAGCCACATATTCCATGAAAGAAGCCAAAGTAACGAAGAAATGAGCAAAAAGTATTTAAATAGACTTTCTTCTCTTTATCCTATATTTAGGGGGTAAAATGGATTATATTGGCTGGTTTGGCGATGATGGGGACGATGATTCCGATCCCTTCGACAACGGCCCAGATTGGTAAGGGGTAAAAATGACAAACAATGTACAACCGATATTCATACTGCCAGAAGGCACACAGAGGACTTTAGGAAGGGACGCGCAACGAAACAATATCATGGCAGCCAAAGCGGTCGCTGAGACAGTGAGGACGACATTAGGCCCGAAAGGCATGGACAAGATGCTTGTATCGGGCCTTGGCGACATCGTTGTCACGAATGATGGTGTGACAATCCTCAAGGAGATGGACATAGAGCATCCTGCAGCTAAGATGATTGTAGAGATAGCGAAGACGCAGGAAAATGAGGTCGGCGACGGCACCACAACAGCAGTCGTTCTCGCAGGAGAATTGCTGAAGAACGCCGAAAAATTGCTTGATTCTGATATCCATCCTACAGTGATAAGCCACGGCTACAGGCTTGCTTCGGACAGGGCGATTGAAGTATTGAACAAGATTGCGGAGCCGATAACGGCCAAAGACTTCAAGCTTTTGAAAGAGATATCGACAACAGCGATGACAGGCAAGGGAAGCGAGTCAGCAAAAGATAATCTTGCTGACTTGTGCGTCCAAGCTGTAAGTTTGGTGCAGGACGATGCAACAGGAAAAGTGAGCCTAGACAACATAAAGATAGAGAAGAGGGCAGGAGCTTCGATGCAGGATTCTGAATTGATAAGAGGCATTGTCCTTGACAAAGAGCGCATCCATGAAGGCATGCCAAAGACAGTCAAAGGCGCAAAAATTGCTTTGATTGACAGGGAATTGGAGATAAAGAAGACAGAGATTGACGCAAAGATCGAGATCACAGACCCAAGCCAGTTGCAGGCATTCATGGACCAGGAAGAGAAGATGTTGCGCGATATGGTCGAGAAGATAGCGAAATCCGGCGCAAATGTAGTCATCTGCCAGAAAGGCGTCGATGACCTTGTGCAGCATTTCCTTGCGAAAAAGGGTATTTATGCGGTCAGGCGCGTGTCAAGCGATGACATGAAGAAGATTGCGAAGGCGACTGGCGGTAAGATTGTGTCTAACCTTGATGACCTTAATTTAACAGACCTTGGACAGGCTGGAATCGTCGAGGAAAAGAAAGTCGGCGATGATTCTTTTACATTCATACAGGAATGCAAGAATCCTAAGGCTGTGACAATATTGGTCAGAGGCGGAACGGAACACGTCGTTGATGAGATTGAGAGGGCAGTGAAAGATGCTCTCGGCGATCTTGCATCTGCATTGAAAGATGGCAAAGTCGTCGCAGGAGCAGGCTCTACTGAGATAGAGCTGGCCCGTCATTTGAGAAAATTCGCAGAATCATTGTCTGGAAGGGAGCAGCTTGCGGTGCTTGCTTTTGCAGAGTCTTTGGAGATAATCCCTAGGACATTGGCAGAGAATGCCGGGCTTGATCCAATAGATGTCCTGACAGAGCTGAAGGCGGCGCATGAGAAAGGCCAGAAATGGGCAGGCATAAATGTCTTCACAGGCAAAGTGATGGACGCATGGGCAGCAGGGGTCATAGAGCCGTTGAAGATAAAGACCCAGGCAGTGTCAAGCGCATCTGAAGTGAGCCAATTGATACTGAGGATCGACGATGTCATCGCCTCGGGCAGCAAAGCTCCTAGCGGCGGCCGTGGTATGCCGGGCGGAATGCCGGAATATTGATTTTTTTCCAGTTTTTTCTTATTTTTGTAATGACTTATGGATAGTAAAATTTATAAAAGAGCATCCATTTCTAGGGACTATGGGTGCAATCGTTGAGGTAAAAGAACAGGCAAGGCCCACTTTGGTGCCAATAGAGTCATTGACGCAGATCCTTGATTCTTACACAACCGGCAATCCCATTCAAGCTGCTGAGATGAGCATAGCGGCATTTTATGCACAGGCATACAGGCTTCCAGTCATAGATGGCACATCAGTGCTAACTACAAACGATTATCTTGTTCTGCCTGATGTTCTTGGGAAAGACAAGCTGAGATTGGAGAAAATTGCGAAATTGAATTCCCCGGAGCAAGGCGACCTGGTCACCGTGTGTGACACAGATTCCTCAATACAAGGTAATGTTTATGTTCAGATCATTCCTTCAGAATCGGCCATCTTTATAGCCATCGGTGAAAGAGTGTATACTGGCGTTCATTCTGTCCATCAGACAATCAGGGATTTCCTGAAAGGTATGAAGAGACTTTCTGACGGAAAGAGATAAATCTCTATAAGTGATGCTTTTTTTTCTTGCTGTTTTTGTAATATAAGAAGAGTATGGCAATAACTATTGCTATGATGACCAAGACATAATAAGCATTGCCGCCATGCTCACTGACCTTAAAGCCATATTTGTTTTCCACGATGAGGCTGTCTCCGTCATAGAACTTGACGTAGATCCCATAATTGCCGCTTCTCGGGAAGGAGAGCTGGAGGTTAACGTTCCCGTCATTCGGCTTCAATGTTCCGGCAAAAACGATTGTCTTGTTGTCTGCAATCCTTATCCACAAGCTTGTGACATCTACAACTTTTTGTGTCGCATTGTCTAAAAGGTTAAAATTTAGGATGATGCTGTCGGCGATGCTTGGATCTTTTGGCGCATAGCCAAAATCTATCAGATAACCATCAACAACCTCATCTGAGCCAGCATCAAGGTGCGCATAAGCTACTGGGATGAGCAATAAGATGACCAGCGCTATGATTAAATATTTCATAAATAATGATTATCATCTTTGGTATATAAAATTTAGGAATCATGACCGATTGATTTATAACAACCCCTGCCAAACCCATCCTTATGGCTACCTATTGGCGTTTCGTGAACCAAGTCATCCAGAACTCAGACATATTGCTGCTCTTGCTTGAGGCAAGGCTCATCGACGAGACAAGGCATACAGAGATAGAGAAGAAAGTGAAGGACCTTGGAAAGCCCCTCATCTATGTCATAACGAAATCCGACCTTGTTGACAAGAGCTTGCTTGACAAGAAAAAGAGAGGATTGAAGCCATGTGTCTTCGTCAGCGCCAAGGAATACCATGGCACAAAGTTCCTGCGCGAAGCAATACTTGAAGAAGCGATAAAGCTCAAGAAAGACAAGGTCGTTGTCGGCGTCTTAGGCTACCCGAATGTGGGCAAAAGCTCTCTGATAAACGCGATGAGGGGCAAGAATGTGGCTGCAACAAGCCCTCTAAGCGGCCACACGAAAGGCGTGAAGAAGATAAAGACCGACCATGGCATAATAATGCTTGATACGCCAGGAGTCATCCCTTATGATGATGACGCAGAGAAGCATATCCTGATAAGCTCCGTCGACTATGGGAAAGCAAAAGATCCTGACATTGCGGTCATGAAGATAATGGCGATCTATCCGGAGAAATTTGAGAGATTCTATGGCGTTGAGGTAAAAGATGACCTTGAAGAGACGATAGCTGACATAGCGAGGAAAAGAAGCTTCCTGAAGCGCGGCAATGAACTAGACATTGAGAGGGCAGCAAGAGAGATGCTGAAAGACTGGCAGGCAGGGAAGATACAATAGCTATTCCCTTAAACTGACATCTTGCGCCATGCTTATCCTTTTCTGATGGACATCTTGAATCGCACCGATGCTCCTGGCAATCAACTCTCTAAAAACCCCTAATGCTTCAGGTTTCATCTTATAATAAGTCCTTGGCGGTTTTTCTGGCCTACTCTCACCCTGTAACACCTTTAATTCTTCTATGGCGGTTAAACCCATCACAAGGCCCCTCTGATGATAATGGTCTTTTGTATGCCAGGCGCCATCACCAGCTAAAGCATAAGCCTCCAGGAACATATAATCTATCGGGATTTCCCATAACCTTCTATAATTTCTATTGACAA
>JAGVOV010000141.1 GCA_020052545.1 archaeon
GAACAAGGGCTATTCAAGACGCCTTGTATCGCTTGCGGAGCAGAAGGCAGCGGAGAAAAATGTTCCCGAAGTCGTGTTCGAGACTTTGTCAAGCCCAAGATTAAGGGCCACTTTGCAGAAGATGGGATATGAGATATCAAGCAATCTCTACAGCGCGCACAAGAAAGTCAAATAATCATTTGAACCATGAATCCAGTTTGCTCTGGTCCTTCCTCACAAGCAAATCCTCCGCAGACATGTTGAATGCGGCAAAGATGCGCTCGACTCCTGGGATTATCTGGTTATTGACATAGTAATCAGAATCATATTCGTTGTTCTCAACCTCTTCAGGCAGCCTGCTCCTCTCACCTATGTTGCCTTTCCCTGCTGTGACGACATATTTTATCAATGTTCCAGGGCCCACATACATACCTTTGTTCTTCATCCTTTGAGCGACAGCTACATGGGGACCTATAGAATCATAATCCTCTATCTCTCTCTGAATCTGCGTGAATATGATGACCTTTTCCGTCGGGATAGTATGGCCCCTAAGGCCATTGATGACCTCTTTCACCAATTTCAAAGCTTTCTCGGAATCCTGTTCCCTCAATATTGTGTTGAGGACCTTCTCCTGAGTCTCTTTGGCTATGAAGCTCCAATTTCTTCTGACAGTCTCAAAACCCCTGATTTTGATCTTGCCAGACTCAGAGAGCAATGCGTATTTCTTCTTCGCCCCGACCCCTTTCTCTCTTGTCGGCACGAATATTCCTGTTGGATAGAAATCCTCAAGGTTCAGCTCCATGAGGCCGGGTAGCTTCATGTTGATATTTTCAGCAAACTTGAGCGCAACTTCCTTTGTCTTTCCACCAAGCAGGAGAAAGATGCTATCGGTGTCGCCATAAGCGACGCCGAATCCTGCGTCTTTCGCCTCATTCACTACCATCATGATATAATCACGGCCAAGCGCTGTGACAGACTCTGCGCATTCCAGATTATACCACCTCGACGCGTAAAATCCAAGATAGCCATAGAATGAATTTGCGAGTATCTTCAGTGTCTCGCGTCTTGCCATCAAAAGTTTGTTCTCCTTACCGTCTTTCTCATTCTTTATCATCTCCGTTATCCTCGCCCGCCTTGTTATTATATCTTCTATCAGCATAGAGATGAAGCCGCGCTTCTGCGTGCAGAAATGGAATTTTGTGCCTGGAATCTTCTTCGCATCCGGGCAGCAGTCGCAATTCAGTGTCTCAGGGCTTATGTTGTGGCTCGCTATTATGCTTGGATACAGGCTCCTGAAATCAAAGACTGCGATGTCTTTGAAGAAGCCTGGCTTTGGCTCTATTACCAAGGCGCCTTGGAAGCTCTTCCTTAACCTGTCTCCGAGCTGCTCATCCCTTGGTTTGTTCGGAGCTATTGTTCCAGATACGTAGCACTGCCTGAGGAGAAAGCTCTCGACAAGCTGCGAAAATCCCATCCTTGTCACATCGAATATCGTGAGGCCAATTATCTTTATCATCTCAAGCATGTTTGGCAGCAGCTTCTCAAAAAGTCTGAATGTGATTATCGAATCTCTTAGATTATAATGGCAGAAAGGACCAAGCTTCTCAGGTTCATTGTCCCATATGGATGCGAGGCTCGCTATATCCACAGATTCTTTCCTCTCACCTATCAGCTCGAATGCCACCGCGTCTAGTGTCAGGACATCTGTCTGGATGCTTGTCATCATCGTATGCCTGATGAATTTGTAGACATCGACATGGGGGATCCCAGAGACATAAGCTGTCGATATCCTGCCTTTCTGCAGCTTTATGTCTGAGAAATCAAGGCCTATGTTCAGCCTCACCTTGTTCTTCTCTGCTCTTGTCTTGATGTATGGGAAATCGAAGACATCGGAATAATAACCTATCATAACATCGGGCTTCTGTTCTTCTATGATCTCCTTGAACCTGTTTATCAATGCGGCTTCATCCTGCACAAATTCTATATAATCTTCATCTGTCTCAAATCTCTTCCATGTCAGCACTTTCTTAAATCCTTCATTACCGTCTCCTGTCTTTGAGACATAGATGCCGAGCATGAGCACAGGATTCTCTTCAGGCACTATCTCTTTTGTGAGGCTATAAGTCTCTATGTCTATGGCCATCACTTTTATCCCCTCAATCAGCTCATCACTGACTTTGGCTATGGAAGTCGCCTGGAAGACGCTGACTTTTGACCTGTAATTTATGAAATCACCCTCAGCTTCAGTAAGGGTGAATGGGATCAAGCCCTTGTCCATCAAATAACGCCTGCCGAACAATATATCATATTCGAACACGCCCTTGACCTCTTTCCTTTGCCTAAGTAAAGAGGATATTATGGGGACTGCTTTTGGCAGGTTTGTCACCACTTTTATCGCTTCCACCTGCTCTCCATTGTACTTTCTCTGCACAATCTCCGCATCGACAATCTCTGCCTCGAAATCACCTTCTGACTGTTTTGTCCCTTTTATCAAGGAGATAAATTTTTCAGCCTCAATGCCCTTGTCAAGCAGCATGTAGAAATAAGGAACGAAGCTGTCATCAAGTACGAGGATGCGCTTGCCGTCCTTTGTCGTGCCGTATATCTGCATGACTGCCTTATTGCTCTCTGTCTTATATGAGACATCAGATATGAAAAAGCTC
>JAGVOV010000170.1 GCA_020052545.1 archaeon
AGACTCGGCAAAACTGCTCCTACCACCACATAGAAGAGCATCAATGCATTGAGCTTCTTTGAATACTGCTTTACCTCAAGTATCTGCTCTTTGGTTATCTGCTCAAGGACATTCTTCAAAGGATTTGAGATGTCAACACCTGTCTTTAGCGATGTGATGAGCTCAGACAAGATGATCTTGAAATATCTTGAGGGGCTGTTTTCCCTTGCGTTATCAAGCGCCTTCTCTATTGGGGTGCCAAGGTTTATGTCATCCACAATCTCCTTGAAATATTTGTTCGCGATGCCGTAGCTCTTTGAGGCATCTATGAGCGCATTGTATAAGGGGATTCCAGAATCAAGCTTCACAAGTATATAGCGGCCGGCGAACAAAACCTCCTGGTTTATCTCCCTTTCTCTTCTCCTTATATAGACCAATGGGGTTTTCAGGAAGAACCAGAAAGTGAATATCCCTATGATAGGGACCCACAAAAGGAGCCAGACAAGGTCGATTTCAATCTTATCAAACAGCATGAAAAGCAGGATGAGCATCGCGCAGTCTATGTAGGCTGCAACCGTCATGGCCTTCTTGATAAATTCCTCCGGTGTCTGCCTTATGTGCGCCATCCTTAGAGTCTTCTCTAGGTGAGGGAGCTTCCTTGCCAATATTGGGATTATTTTTCCAGCGATGCATTATCACCATCACGTCTTCTTTTGGTTATAATAATTCCTTATGATATGGCCGATGGCATTGATGTCAGTGATATTCTGCTTAGTCAATGTCTTTAGGATCTTGATCTTCTCGTTTATGTCATCCTCAATCTCATCTTTCGTCAGGCCAGTGTAGAGCTGCAGCGTCTCAAGCATTATCTTCGGCTCATTGACCTGCACAAGCGTGTCTCTTTTTGGGTCATACTGCATTATGACCGTAGCATCGCCCTTGCCGTCAATCTCGCCTATCTGCAATGTCCTCCTTCTGCCGGTGCGCCTGTTCCTTGACTGGACAACAACAAGCGAGACAGCAGACAATAAAAGTTTCGGGATGTCAATTGGCGGATTTGTGAGCCTGTCGATGGTCTCCTTGACATTGTTGGCGTGCAGTGTCGCATACACAGAATGGCCAGTGTGCATCGCCTCAAAAAGGACTTCAGCCTCAGCCTTTCTCCTGATCTCTCCCATGATTATCCTGTCCGGCCTCATACGAAGGCTGTTGATCACTAAGTCAAGCATCGTGATCTCTCCTTTACCCTCAGGATTAGGCTGCCTGGTCTCCATAGGCACCCAATGGAGGCTTGTGGGCAATGTAAGTTCCCTTGTGTCCTCAATCGAGATGATCCTCTGGTTATGTGGGATGAAGCTCGCTAGCACGTTCAGCATAGATGTTTTTCCTGATCCTGTGCCGCCGCTTATCAATATCGAAAGCTCGTTCTCTATGGCAAGCCAGATTATGGCTGCAGCAGGAAAATTGATGGTGCCTGCAAGAAGAAAATCTGTTATTGTCCATGGCCTTGAGGCGAACTTCCTGATGGTTATCGTGTTGCCGCTCGATGATATAGGATTCAAAGTCGCATTGACCCTATCACCAGAAAGCAGGTGGGCATCCATCAAAGGCTTAAGCAATGTTATTTCTTTCCCGACATCTCTCCCTATCAATGTCGCGTAATGCCTTATCCTCTGCTCGCTTGACATCATGACATTTGTCTTCAGCCATCCCCATTTCTTGTGATAAACCCAGACCGGCTCTTTGCTGCTGTTAACAACAATCTCCTCAAGGTTGTTGTCTTTCAACAGGATTTCCATGTCGCCAAGGCCTATGTTCTGCCTCAGCAGCTGGCCGACAAGCAAATCCGATGTCCTCCTGTCAGTCCCGGGAAAATATTTCTTCACAAGCACAAGGATCTCTTCCTTGAACTTCTCTTTGATGCTGTCGGCGTCCTCCTCCCTGTCGAACGTGATGGCGCCAAGATTTATCTTTGATATGAACTCTTCCCTTATCTTCTCAAGGATTATGGCTGTGCTCCTGGTAATATTCTTAATCGAGAGATTGTAATAAGAATAGCCGTCCTTATCAGCAAATATTGTTATGCCTATGACTTGGTTCTCAAAATTCAGAGTGTAACTCTCTAATTGCTTTATGCTTTCCGCCACAAAACCACCTATTTTTTTACTCTCTGCAGCAAAGCTTTCGCTTCCTGGTTATTCTTGTCTATCTCAAGTATCTTGTTTATCTCTTCCTCAGCTTTGGAATTGTTGCCCTCATCAATGTTCTTCCTTACCCTTTCCAGCTTCATCTTTATCAGCTGGACTTCCACACTTGGAAGCGTCCTGACGGCTTGCTTCACTTCTGCCTTTCCCTCTTTGGAGAATGCAAATTCGCCGGTGTGCTTCACTGGCTCTGGCTCAACAATATTCAATTTTGAATTTACAATGGCGACAAACTTTTTGCTGTCCTCATTCTGCATCAACTCAGCTACCTTGACCAAATCTGCTTTGGAATCTGCCACTTTCCCTGATAAGTAAAAAGATAATCCTCTGGCGAGCTTGCTCTTTATTATCTCCGCATCGACGTTTGATCTCTTGTGCGCTGACGCGAGCAGCTTCATTATCACTTGGCGTTCCTTGTTGTCAGGCTGCATCCTGTTCACCTGCTGTACTACATACAGCATATTCTGCAGACTCTCACTCGGCTTCAGCACGAGCATCTTCCTCATGCTCTCTGCCGCGTCAACAAGCTTTTCCTGCTTAAGCAGCGGCAAGAGATCTTTCTGGAGCTTCTCTACGTGCACCGAATTGTCGTGGGAAACGACCCTGGCAAGCTTCTCCTCCTCAAGCTTCTTTGCCTCAAACTTGAAATCAATCTTCTCATGCTGCTGCTTCGGCCTGACTTCGGTTTTGGGCTGCTGCCTGAGCTCAACCTTGACAAGAGCCTTGAAGAGATCTTTATTGGCCGCCGGCTTCTCTTCTGTCTTCTGGACTTCTTTCACAGTCTGCTGCGGCTCTTTAGCCATCCTGCTATCAACCTGCTTCAGGAACTCATCAATGTTTGGGGCGTAAGAATCCTTCAATGGCTGCTCAACCTTTTGAATTGGTTTCGGCGCCTCTATCTTGACAGGTTCTGCTTTGACTGCAGGAGCAACTTGCTGGATCTTTTGTGCCTCTTTGATGACGGGCTTTGAAATCTCCTGCGGCTTTTCTGGCACTTGCGCAACAGCAGTCTTAGGCTTTTCTTTGGCCTCTATCTTTTCCGGCTGGGCTTTCTTCGGGACTATCGGCGTGAACTTTGCCGGTTCAGGGACCTTCTCTTTCTTAGCTTCAGGAATGACCTCGACCTTAGGGAAAGACTTCATTATCTTGTCTACATCTTTCCTGAACTTTTCCGCCTCTGTCTTCCTAGTTTCTGGCGCTGTTGAAAATTGCGGCTTGACATCAAGGTAATAAGCTGAGATGAGGCCATTGTATTCTTTCATCTTCTCATCAGCGTAGGCAAACACCTGCTCATATTCGCGGCAGCTGTCGCGCAGCTCCTTCTGGAGCCTCCTGACATTCTCGATCAGCCTCTTCAGGCTGGCATAATCCTTGGTCTTCGCGAAACTGTCAAGCACAAGGAGCTTCTTGTAGAGCTGCACGATGTCATACGCCTTTATTATCTCGTCCCTTATGGTGATATTCTGCTGCACAAACCCTATGGGAAGCTCATTATAGAGGCCTATCACATGGTTGTAAGCAACCTCTATCAAGTCAAATTCTCTTTTCTCCACATGTGTCTGCATCGTCACAAGGAGCTTGAGCAGCTTATCATACTTCGATTTTGTGGCTTCGGTTGTGTTGGAGAGGAAAAGAAGGTCTGAATTTATCATCACTTTCTTGTATAGCAACAGGAGCTTTGCCCTCATCTCTGTCTTCTCTTTCAGGAAACCTTTCGGTATCAAGTTGTAGATCCTGACTATCTCCCCATACATCTCCTTCGCGATGTC
>JAGVOV010000158.1 GCA_020052545.1 archaeon
GGAGGAAAAGATGAGCGTTCCTGGGATAGAGCAGCTAAGGAAGATTTGCTATCCAAGCAAAGCCCAGAGACTTGAAAGCTATAGGAGAGTCAGCATATATTTTGTCTGGATCCTGCTCCACTTCCCTGTTACGCCGAATATGGTAACATTTTCCCGTGTTATATTTTTATCCCTAGGATTTTATTATATGCTTGCCGGAAAGATGCTGATTGCGGCTCTTATCTTGCAGTTCTGCATCCTGCTTGACACATTCGACGGGGCCATAGCAAGATACAGGAAGATGACGAGCAAGATAGGCGAATTCTATGATTTCGTTCTTGATCATATATCTGCGGCAATGCTTTATTTCCTAGGGATTGGGATATTCCTGCACCTTTCAGGATATAAATACCATCTTATCATTTCATTACTTACAGTTGCGCTGGCAAATCTGGCATTTGTGGCTAGAGTCATCTACAGCCTGAACAATGTGGATGTAACGAATCTGGGGAAAAGAAGGCTTTTCATCTTTTTCTACCAGGACAACTGGAGACATATCATAAACCTTTTATCCATAGGCGCAGTCGCCTGGCTATTTTACGATTATGCCATTGCTGCCCTGAACATCCTTTTCCTCATCATGTTTATTGTAAAGGTGTGCTATCTCTCTATCATATTCAGGACAGAAACTGGAAAATTTGCATTCTCCAGAAGGAATCTTGGCAAGGTATGGCACGAGATAATCTCGAGGCTTACGCATCTCATAAGCTTCAAGAAAAGATAAAAAAATAGCGAAACTAAAAACAACAATCAATTCTTTCTGATCAGCAGCTTGATGAGATATTTTATCTCGCTTAATTTCATGACTCCAAGAAGGAAAACGAGAGCGAAATATACCAGCATTGAGATTATTATAGTTATCGCTACTGCAGCATATGCATAGATTCCTGACCATGAATAGAACAACGGCTTTATCAAATAGATGACAGCCAGAAAAACAAGCCCGAAAACCGCTGATTTGAGCCAATGCATGACAGGGAAGTGGAGCGCCAGATACTTTCTCACTTCAAGGAAGCTGAATATTAGCATGAAGATGTTTATGATCATGGTGGAGATTGCTGCGCCTATTATGCCAAGATAAGGTATCAGGACAAAGCAGAAAATGGTGTTGACAATTGCGCCTGAGAATATTATCTTTGAGTATGCCTTTGTCCTGTTAAGTGCTATCAATGTGCTGAAGTTGATGCTTGCCATAGTCCAGAATATCGCTGCCAGGCTCAAGATGACGAGAGTCATTGATGCCCCAACATACTGTATGCCGTAGAGCTTGCTTATTATGAAATCAGGATAGCTCACCATGACAAGCACCAATGGCAGCAGGAATATTATTATGTAGCGGTATATCATCTCAAGCCCTGCCTCAATCCTTTTATTGTCATTTTTTGCCCAAAGCTCTGAGACCATCGGGACAAGGACAGTTATGAATGCAGTCTCAAAAAAAGTCAAAAGGTTTGCTGTGGGCAGGGCAATGTTGTAGAGGCCGACCTGCTCGAGGGTGACAAAAATTGTTAATATCGCAGTCTGGGAATATACAAGCAATGAGTTACCCATTAATGCCAGTATCATGGGGATTCCAAAAGCGAGGAATTTCTTGAGCACCGGGACGCTGAAAGAAGCCTTTATTTTCCTGAATTCGGGAAACACGCTGCGTATAAAGTTAGGGAAGAAAAACATAAATATCAGCAATGGGGAGATGACATATGCGGAAGCCGCCGCTATCAGGGCAGGGAAGCCAGCCAATATCCCAATATAAATTATTGACAGTAGAAAAAAAGATTTAGATAGGCTCATTGCGGATACAAAGCCGAACCGTTGGAAGCCGTGATATGTGCTCACTGTTGTGTTCTCAAATACTGCTGTCAGGTATATCAGGCATAAAATCCTTATCACCCACACTGCCTCCTCAGACTTGAAATAATTGGTCGCAAGCCATGGGGCAAGTAGGAACAGTATGATTGCCACAGGAGCATAGAAAAGGAATATCGTCCTAGACACGGTGATTATGCTTTCTTTTATCTCTTTGGCAGATTTTTTGTGGAGGAACTCAGGAATGAACTTCACAAGCGCATAGTAAAGCCCAAAATCCTTGGCTATCGATATCAAGTTAAGGAAGGCAAACACGGCATAAAAAAGTCCGTATTCGGCCGCAGTCAGGCTCCTAGCAAGAATTATCCTTATCAGATATGAGAAAAGGAATGTCAAGATTGATGTGGCCACCAGTATAATGACAGAAGAAATCCCTTTTTTCAGGTAGCTTGACATTGCGCTTGGTTTTGGCTGAAAAGTTAAATATCTTTTCTTTTTACGCAGAATATCTGGAAAGCGTGTTTAGGCCTCCTGAAGACGAATGGCTGCGTGGCCATGGAGACTGCTTCCCAGAAAAGCTTTGGCCTGCGCTTTATCCTTGCCTGCTCTCCCCTGATGGATTTGATGCCATTCAATCCATAGACATCAAAACCAAGAGTTTTCATCTCCTCGGCGCTCCAGCCGGATTTATGGAGCTGATAAGGATTCCCTTCAACTGCATCCTGCTTCAAGAATCCATTGGGGGTGAAGATTACGACTTTCTTGCTTGCAATCCTGTCCATCAGCCTGATAAGTCTGTGCCCGTCTTTCTTGTCCAGATGCTCTATCAAGTCAAGAGCGACGACGCAGTCAAAAGATCCTTCCTTGAATCTCACATTGAGGACCTTTTCTTTAACATACTTGTCATGTATCCCTGCTTTCCTGCTTTTCTCGATGCTCGGCCAGTAAGTGTCGACCCCGACAGAATAGAACGTCTTCTTCACATACTTCAATGGGGAGCCTGAGCCGCAGCCCAAGTCCAGCACGCTTTTGCACCCTCGAAGCTCCCTGTTCAGAAGATTGACATATGTAGGGAATGAGGAATGGAATGCCCTCTGCAAAACACCAAGCTCGGCCATGCGGTTTCAGAATTTCGGCTTATTTATATTTCTTTGCATGGACCTCTATCCTCCCTGAAACATTGAAGATATCGGTAATGAAGACTATGGGCAGAAAAAGCAAGTATGCCGGCTTTGATGCGGATGCCTTA
>JAGVOV010000098.1 GCA_020052545.1 archaeon
AAGATAACTATCTAAGATGCTTTATACATGGTTTAAGGAATGGAAGAAGGATATCTTGGAGCACAAATATAAGATTCTCCTCGCATTGCTGTTTCTTGCGATATCAATAACTGCCACTGCTCTGTCAAGCAGCTATGTCGATGAGGTAAGGACTGTCGCGGTTCCTGACCTAGTGCTGGACAGCCTTCCTGTGGTAAATCTGAGCTTCATCTTCAATTGGGGCCTATTATTGATGTATACAGTATACTTCGCTTATCCTCTGATTTACAAGCCCAAAAAATTCCATTATGCCTTAGGTTTGATGAGCCTTTTCCTCCTGACAAGATCAGCTTTCATGATATTGACCCATCTAAAAGTGCCGATGGACGCCATCAACGTTGCGGATTATGGTGTCATACACTTCTTCACCTATTCCAACGACCTTTTCTTCTCTGGCCACACTGGGGCGCCTTTCCTAGGATTCCTTGTCTATGATAACAAGAAGATAAAATATTTCATGCTGGCAATGTCAATTATCCTAGCCATCACTGTGCTCCTGATGCACGTCCATTATTCCATAGATGTGGCAAGCGCCTACTTCATAACCTATGGCATCTATAAGATAGGCGACAAGCTGTTTGGTGGCTGACAATGATAAGCGGCTCAATTTTCACCAATTTTACGTTTGCGCTATTTTTGTTCTCTTTGGCTTTTATCCTTATAACAAACTATATCGATTCCCGAAGGAAAAAACCTCCGATAAAAAGGCGCTTTATCTCTTTTATCATGCCATCCTACAATGATGCAGATACGCTAGAGGAAAGCGTCAGGAGCATCTTCAAATCATGCAAAAAAGGGCATTTTGAGGTTTTCGTCGTGAATGACTGTAGCAAAGACAACACTCTTAAAATACTAAAAAGGCTCAAGAAAGAATATGACTTTACAATAATCAACAACAGGAAGAATATAGGCAAAGTCAGTTCCATAAACAACACTTTCAGGCTCACAAAAGGCGAAGTGATAGTTATGATAGATTCTGATACCCAGATATCAGCAGAGGCAGTGAATGATATCCTGGCAAGGCTCTCAGAAGATGGTGTCGGTGGCGTAAGCTGCAGATATCTGCCCGTGAATAAAAGCTTCCTGGCTTCAATGCAGACATTAGAATATGCGATGATGGGCCTTGTGCAGAGTTCTTACAATCTTCATTCTACGATAGGCTTCTGGGGTGGCTGCATGGCAGTCAAGAGGGAAGTCTTCATCAAAGTCGGCCTATTGAGCCAGAATTGCATAGTAGAAGATTCAGATTTAGCATTGAAAATAGGAGAAGCAGGATGGAGGGCGCAGGAAAGCTCAGTACCTGTCGATTCACATGTCCCAGATAAATTTTTAGTGTGGTACAAGCAGAAGATAAGATGGGCTGCCGGTAGCATGCAGAACATCATAAATCATTTCTCTTTTTACATGAAGAATCCGATAGCGATATTCTTCCTTGTCACTTATACCTTGATTTCCACATCTTTCTTGGTCTCAACTTTGCACAATGTGGTGGTTGCTAAAGAGCTCTATCATTTATTTGAATCATTCAGGCTTGCAGGCCACTCTTTCATTACATCTGTCGGCCTGACAAAGATATCTTATGGGCTTGAGTACCTCAAGATGCTGGCTTTCTTCATCATCTATCCATTATTTTCCATCCCCTATGTGCTGTTCAATTACAATGTAGCGAAAAAACCTTTTACCCTCCTGCTCATATTCCCGTTTTCAATGATTTACATCCCCATATTTTCAATCGTCATGGTCATAGGTTTCCTGTATGGCGTAAGAAAATATTTTGCGCTTGATGAGAAAGACAGAGGCTGGTGAGCCAAGATATAAATATGTGAGAAACATTGGCTGAAGAATAATGGCAAAGACAAGCAAAAAAATGAATATCATCGGCAAATTCAGTGAATTCTATAAGAAAAACTTGCTTATGGCATCTTCCATCGTCGCCCTCCTGATAATAATCATAGTGGTGGGCCTTATCAAGGAACATTCCACCTCATCTTCAGTCAGGCCGACTGGCAGCCAGATATTATTTGCCAAGGCAGTCATAGCATCGGCATTGCAGAGTAAAGGGGATAACATTTCTAACTTCAGGTTTTCTGCTGCCGAGAAGATAAGAGGCGTGCGTGAAAATAAGGAAGCCACGCTGCAGGTCTTCCTCAACAATGATTCAGCAAGGCTGACTTTCATCATAGACATGAATTCTGGTAAAATATTGATGCGTTCTGAGACTCAGTTATATGAGAATATCGAAGACCTGAGCAATCATTACAGGGATGAGCTCAAGTCATGTCCCTTGTATATGGATGAAGGGAAATAAACCATCTAAATATTTATAAAACATTGAAGGCTCCCAGCATGATATGTTGGGAGAAAAAACGGCTTATACGGATGTTGTCAGAACCTTGACGGAAAAATCTGTAAGGCTTAATATGAGAACTGGTTCTTATGGCGAAGACAGGCAATCTTTCAGGGATTTCACTTTCCTGAAGCTAGCCGATGGCAACATGGAAAATATTTTGGTATTGGCTGCCGGCATGCATGGCGATGAAATTTCCGGGCCGCTGGCAATTGCTAACCACCTTGGAGAGATAATCAGTAAAGCTAGATCAAATGGAGTAAGTTTGGTGATATATCCCTGCTTAAACCCCTCAGGCTTTGAGAACAGGACAAGGTACAATTCGCTTGGCGAAAAACCGAACAACGATTTTTTAAGATACAAGAGAAATGGAGAGATTCTTGATGACTTGGTTGACAGTGATGCTTTCGACAGCTGGCACTGGTCAAGCGAGCCGGAATTCAATGTCGTTCTTCCTACAGAGACAAGGATTCTGCATGACGATTTTAAAGCGGTTGATTTCAGCCATGTTAAAGGTTTGGTCAGCATGCACCAGGATCCTGATATAAAAGAGCAAG
>JAGVOV010000059.1 GCA_020052545.1 archaeon
GATGACTGTCAAATTCCTTAATTTATGCTTGCCCGCAAACATGAAGGCTTCCCATGGCTGTCCTTCGTTTATCTCTCCATCCCCCATGATGCAGTAGACGTGGTTTCTTTTACTGTCCATCATCTTGGCATAGGCGATGCCTGCTGCGATAGAGATGCCTTGTCCAAGAGGACCGCCAGTGTTCTCAACTCCAGGCAATGCAGAATTATGCGGATGGCCCTGGAGCCTTGTGTTCAATTTCCTCAATGTCTTCAATTCCTCTACAGGGAAATAGCCTGCCCTTGCCATCGCCGCATATCTTATCGGCACTATGTGGGCATTGCTCAATATCAAGATATCTCGGTCTTCCCAGGCAGGATTCTGGGGGTCATGGTTCAGGATGTTGAAGTAGAGAGCAGTGAATACATCTGCCATCCCTAAGGAGCCGGCACTATGGCCTGAGCCGGCTGCGAGAAGCTCATCAATCAGAAGGTTTCTCACGTCAGTAGCGATCTCATACAACCTAGCTTCTTCTGTGACTTTTGTAAACATATTTTGACCTCTTTTTTCGACGTGAAGCTGGGACTAGCCACGTCTATTTCCTATAAGAACACCCGGATTCTGTATTTAAATATTTTTCCTTTCTTTTTCACTACCTAGGATAGACTAAAACTTCGCTTAATTTCAGGCCAGGTTTTAAATGAAAAACATTGAAGCCAAGCCTCTTTGTCGGGACAATGTCATTCTTGTAGCTGTCGCCAACAATAAGGCATTGTTTTGGATCGAGCTTCTCTTTCTTTATCAGCGCTTTCCAGTACTTTGTGCTTTTCAGGCAGTCCGCATCATCTATGCCGAAGACAAAATCAGGCTTAAGACCGTAAGCTTTGGTGTAAAGAATGATTGTTTTCCTCATGGAATTTGAGACAATCCCTATTTTGACTTTCCTTTTCTTCAGCCCCGCGAAAATCTTTTTTGCCTCTTTGTTAAGGGCATTAACACTCTTCAGCCTTTTTTCCAAAGTCCCATAATACAAGCCAAGCAATCCAGCTTTCCTGCAGAACTCGCCTGAGTCAAAGAAGCTGCCCTTGAAACCAAGCTTTCTGGCCTTCTGCATGAGCCCTTTCTCCGAGATTTTCAGTCTCTTCATAAGCTTCTCTTTCATCTCTGGGAAGATGTCCCTGTAAATTCTCACATCTATCAAGGTTCCATCGAGGTCGAACAAGACGCATTCCATAAAAAAGAAAGAAGAAGAGAAGAATAAAAAGTTAACTGAACAATTGCTTCTCGTTCACTTTCTTGTGCATGACATAATCCCACACAGCCCAGCCGAAAAGCGCCATCAATATGACAGTTATTATGTTCATCATGGCAAGATTGACAATGATGCCCATGCCGAAAGAGATGTAAAACCATGTCAGGCAGCTCTTCTGCAGCATGAAGAACTTGTATATGAAGACTATTGAAGGGATCAGAAGTATTATGCTCACGATCGACAGAACATAAACTAGTGTCCCTAGCAGCACCTTGCTGAACGGATTTAAGGCATAGCTATGCTGCCCAATACGCTGAATAACAAACCGATGCAAACCAATACAGTATAAACCCAAACTGTTCCTGGCCTTTCCATTTACATCAACTCCTTGTTCAATTCTTTCATCGTCGCCTTGATATTCTTGCTCTCATGGATGACAGAGCCGACAACAACTAGCTCTGCTCCGGCAGCGACAACCTTCCTTATCAGTTCCTTCTTTATGCCGCCATCTACCTCAATCAGGAAATTCGCTCCAGCATCCTGTCTCAGCCTCTTCAGTTTCTTCAGCCTGCTCAATGTTGCAGGAATGAAGGTCATTCCATAGAAACCAGGATGGACTGGAAGTAGATTCACCTGGTCTATCTCATGAACAAAAGGCTTAAGGACAAAAATCTCTGTCTCTGGTTTCAATACGATGCCTGCTTTCATGCCATGCGCCTTTACATTCCTTATCGCATCAAACAGGCTTTTCTTGCTCCCAAATGCCTCAAAAGAAAACAAGACGGTGTCAAAGCCATGGCTTGCCATAGCCCTTATGTGCCTCTCTCCACCATAGACCATGAGATGCGCCTCAAAATGCTCTTTCTTCGGCAGCATCGGCGTTTTTTCCACAGGCAGGCCTTTGGTCGGGACGAACTTATGGTCCATGACATCCACATGGAATCTTTTTGAGTAGGGGCTTAATTTTTTGGAGTATCTCTTGAATTCAGCAACGCTCTTGGCCATTATGGAAGGGACAATCTGTCTCATACGAACTTGCCTTTCTCGATAAGCTCAATCTTGTGGAGCCGTCTCACATGCCTCGCCTCTCCGCTAAAAGGGGTGGAGAGCCATGCCATTATGATCTTCTTTATCTTGGCCTCGCTCAAGTGAAAGCGGCTTTTCTTGTCTTTCTGCTCTCCTCCTGGCAGACAAAGGACATTAGAGTCCTCATGCCTTCTTCCGTCTTCTGCCGCAATCATCGTTGTAGGGGCTATCGCCCTTATGCCTCTGACTTTGTTTGCCACGATGCATATTCCTTCAGCAGAGCCGCAGAAGAGTATGCCGGGCGAATTCCAGTTGGCGACTTTTATAGAAGCCTTGAAAGCATAGTCTGGATAATCATCATCAGGGTTGAGCTTCAAGGCGCCGACATCAACAACATCAAACTTCTTCTTCAGCAGCCACTTCTTTATCTTCTCCTTCATGTGGAAGCCGGCATGGTCACTTCCAAGTATTATCTTCATGCTTTCCCCGCGCTGCCAAAGACAGTCATGCGATGCTCCACAAGGTGCTGTATCTCCTCTCTTGCCGGGCCGAGGAATTTTCTTGGGTCGAACTCCTGCGGCTTCTCTATTATCACTTCCCTTATCGCTGCTGTGAACGCTATCCTCAAGTCAGTGTCTGTGTTGATCTTGCTGATGCTTATCTTTATCGCTTCAACAATCTGGGCTTCAGGGACGCCATAGAATTCGGCGAACTTGGCGCCGAAATGGGCCGCTTTGTCAACTTCTTCTCTCGGGACAGATGAAGCGCCGTGCA
The DNA here is from genome assembly GCA_020052545.1 of archaeon. Taxonomy (GTDB): domain Archaea; phylum Nanobdellota; class Nanobdellia; order Woesearchaeales; family JAGVOV01; genus JAGVOV01. The sequence continues at coordinate 3,032 of JAGVOV010000059.1, forward strand.
ACACTAAAGGTACGTTGACCTTGGCCTTTATCTCCTTCAGCCTCTCTAAATCAAGCTTCGCGTCAGCAGTCTGGAACTTATTGGGCCCATGGCTCGTGCCTATGGCTATGGCTAGCGAATCACATTGGGTCCTCTGCACAAACTCAAGCGCCTTGTCTGGATCTGTCAGCACAATATGCCTCGCTGTCACCTTGTCCTCTGTGCCGCCGATAGTGCCAAGCTCAGCCTCTACTGATATCCCTTTTGGATGGGCCATGTCAACAACCTGCTTTGTAAGGCGGACATTTTCCTCAAAATCATAATGGCTGCCATCAAACATCACAGAAGAGAAGCCAAGCTCGATGCATTTCTTCACGACCTCAAGGTCTTTGCCATGATCTAAATGCACGACAACCGGGACAGAAGATTTCCTTGCGGCGAACAGCATCATATTCGCCAATGTATCCAGGCCGGCATATTCCAAAGCGCCTTCGCTTGCCTGTATGAAGACAGGGCTTTTCATCTTTTCAGCCGCGCTTATTATGGCCTGAAGAATCTCCATATTGTTTACGTTGAACGCCCCTACCGCATAATTTTCGCGGTGAGCCTTGTCAAGAACCTCTTTACCCTGGACCAGCATAGTAGCACCTCTAAAATTTAACCTGCTAGCTATCTATTAATAGATTTCGGTTTAATTGACTTCCTGCAGTTTAGACCTGCACCAGTGGCATTCACAGTTATAACGGTGCTCTTTAGACTTCATAAGCATCTCAACAAAAGGCAGCATGACCTTCTTTCCCAATCCCATGTTATAGAACTTCTTCAGGAATTCCTGGGTGTCTTCCATCCTTTCGAGGCGTTTTAGCAGGAGCTCAAATCTTTTGTTGCTCATCCTTTCCCAGAGGAATCTGTTCACCAGGGAAGCTTCAAGCTGATCTTTGAACCTTTGCTTGATTAGCTGATCGTAATCTTTCCCTTCAATTATGCTCTTGGCAGCAAGGTAACCAGAAGTTATCGCATATCTCATGCCGAAACTGGCAAAGAAATCCTGAAGCCCAGCGCCTTCTCCTATCCTCGGCTTGCCACCATGGGTGTACTTTTTCTCCAGGAAGAAGTTGACAGCGCCACCGAATTCCTTTATGTTCTCCTTATTCATAGGAGCGACATCGTCAAATGCGGCAACTGTCTTCTGCAGCAGCTCCCCAGAAAGATGGAAATGCCTGAAATACCATGTGACAATGGCACCTTTGCCGTTTACGACGAAAAGGTATGCGTAGCCACCCGGGGCTATATCATTGTCAATGATCGTGACTGCGGTGTTCGGGGCATCAGTATCAAAAGTTATGCCATGGCCTATGGCATCCCCCCCCATGCTTCCGGGCGCAATGATATCAACATCCTCTTCCTTGACGAGCGTGTTGAACTTTATTTCTACACCAGCAGCAAGCGCTTGCCTCTTCAAGGCTTGGTCCAGCGTGTTGCCATGCTCGCTGTTGCCCCTGTGGACAAGGTAGTAATTGGGCCTTTTTGACTTCACAAGGTATTTTTTCCTTTCCGGTCCGGCAAGAAACATCTCACTAAAGGGAGTGTAATCAAAGTCTGGCTCAATGTTCATGGACTTAAGATCCTCCAGGACATCTTTTTCCTGCGTCCAGTTCTCCATTCCTTGATAGTCACCATGGAAGCGCATGCCACAATCCGGATTTTTCTCAAAAACAGTCACTTTGTGGCCAGCTCTGGCAAGGTTTATAGCAGCTGTCAGGCTTGAAGGCCCAGAACCAAGAATCTTTATTTCCATTATGTGGATTCACTAAACTCAGAAAATAAATACTTTTGTATTAAATAAGAACTGCGTTGATTGCGCCTGTCTGGCCCGGCCTGCTTGTGATGCGAGCTTTGCCGGCTTCAGTCTCTATTATCGCGCCCTTATTCATTATGTTTCGCCTGATGTAGTTCTTGTTGGCTATGTTGTCAGAGATCGTCTTTATCTTTGATTTCATGTATTTCTTCGTCTTTGGATTGTAGACATTCGCTATGTCTGAGACGAGGAGCTTGGCTTTCTGGCCGCCGCCCTTTGTCCTTACAAGTATCCTCTTGGCAGGACCAAACTTTGTCAGGGCTGGGCTCCTTCCGATCTCAAACTTCCTTTTCTGCCTGTAAGCCTTTAGCCTGCTGCCTGTCGGCGTCCTTCTGCTCCTTTGCTGGGTCAATACCATAAGTTTTGGGAGAGAAGGTTGATTTATATATGTTTTGGTTTACTCCTCCACTCTTCAGCAAAACCGGCGCCAAGAAGCCTGGGCTTCACATCTTTCTTCCAGAAATTATAATAACTGCCGTTCAGCGCCTTGACTTCTTTCTTTTCATAGCCAAGCTTTGAAAAAAGCGAGTTTGCAGCCTCGTTGCCGGATTCAGAGCCGAAGACAATCTTCGGGATTGCTTTAGTTCCGGCCTGATATTCAAGCCATGCCATGAATTCTTGGGCATATCCTTGTTTCCTCGCTTCCGGCACGACATAGATCATGTTAAGGTAATAATGGAGGCAGTTTTTATCAGGGAAGGCGAAATCATCAATCTCTTTGTTCTTTCCAGGCTTTTTCTCCTTCCTATAATGCGCGCAGCCGACAATATTGTTAAAGCTGTCCATGATCAGGACGCCAGTATCGGGAAAAAGCTCAAACAGCCTTTTTTGCTGCTTGAAAACCGAGGCTTTGCCTGAATTGTCTTTCAGCATAGCAAGAACGCTATCTTTGTGAAGGTCGGTGTAACGCTCTATCATGGAACAAGGGAGAGAAGGCTTGTTTTTATTTTTTTCAAAAGCTTTATAAACAATGTTCTTCTCCCAGCTAATTATGAATTACGACACAAAAGTTATGGAATCTAGGCCTTTGGACGGATTGAACAAGGCAAGAGACAAGCGCGTTCTGGTCGAGCTGAAGAACAACAAGCAGTATGTAGGCCTGATGAGGGCTTTTGACATCCACATCAATGTGGTGTTAGAGGATGTTGAAGAGCGCGAGAACGGCGAAGTCAAGAGAAAGCTTGGCACCGTATTCTTAAGGGGCGACACGATAGTCTTAATCTCAATACTCTAGGTGTAAAATGAGCAAGGGAACAGCAAGCCACGGAAAGAAGTCTGGAAAGAAGACCCACATAAGGTGCAGACGCTGTGGTGAAAGGAGCTATCACATAAGGAAGGACAAGTGCAGCTACTGCGGCTATGGCCAGAGCTCCAAGCTTCGCGGCTACAACTGGCACAAGCTGAAGTAAACATTTTATATCCTTCCAATTTTCTTGGCATCATGGATCCGGACAAGGTTCAGGACTTTGTGACAATGGCATTCTGCCTTGAGGCCATATCTGACAAAGAAGGCTGTACAACAAGATTCTCTGACATCCCTGGGAAACCGCTTGAGTCTTTCATCCGTTCTGGCATCAAGTCTGGCAAATTCTTCAGGCTTCTGGCTTCTGAGATGAAAGATAAGCCGGACATCTTCGGCCATCTGGTCGAGACAATAATTGAATCAAGGGGGAGCAAGACAATAAACTTCGGGCTTCTTGAGATTATGTTTCCAGCAGTCTATGCAAGGATTCTATGCAATGATCGCGAGAAGGTTGTCGATACAATACTCAGCATAATGAAGAAAGACAATCAAAGAGACGCGATGAATCTGATAGAAGCGAGGAAAGAGGCATGGAAGACAAGCGTCAACGAGAATAAGCGCGATTTTTCAGGGCAAGAGTTCAGGGAAGCAAGGTCGCCTTATCGGCTTTACATGATGCTCATGAAAAGATGCCCTGAGGGAGACTCAAACTGCCAGTGGGCGGAGCAGTATGAGAGAGGACTTCCATTGTTAAGGGCATTCTTTGAGGATTTCAAAGGAAAGCAGCTTCTTGAACAAGTCAAGGCATCTTTTGACAGGATAAGGCTTGAAAACCCAGATTTAAGGCTGGGCATCATAGCAGATATGTGCGCCGCGGCTATCTTCCTGCATCTGAGCTTTGAATAAGTTGGCTAATTGGACTGGCTGCCTGATATGCTGGCAAAAACTATATATAATATGATGCTGTCCTAAAACCATAAGCGGGAGTGCCGGAGCGGTCAAACGGGATAGGCTTAGGACCTATTAGCTTAGTGCTTACGCAGGTTCGAGTCCTGTCTCCCGCAGCCTTTTCAAAAGCCTGGGGAAAGAAATTGGTGCTATCACCAAGGTGATAGCACTAACTGCCTGCAGCTTTCCAAGAAAAATGTGTTCTATCCATTATCCTAAACAACCAAAGAGGTCTTTACCCGCTTTCTTAGAGGATAGTTAGGCCGAAAACAGAAAGATATTTCAAAAAAGCTGTTATGCTATATAATATAGATACGCTGCAGATATGGAAACTATACAAATATGGTTGGATCTGGTGTAAAATGCCAGAAATAAGTTTTTCTCATTATAAAGTGATGAAAGGCTTAAAATGCGAAATTTTGGCGGCAGAAGCTTTAAAGGCAATTTACGAGGTTTTTAGACGTTTTCGGGAAGGAAAACTTTATAAATAAGTAGACTCATACTATACCAGTTTTAGAGTTTAAGCTCTAAATGGCATGCATATTACCTATATGCATGTATCGAGGCCAGGTTTGAAAGAACCGAAAAGCCTCAGAGACAGACTTGAGCTCGTTAAGTTCAACGTCAGTCTTTGAACACACAAGCTAACACACGGAGGTGTTATATAATGAAGGTAAGAAAGGCAGTAAGAAAGATTATAGCCTTGGGATTCACAAGCGCTATGATAGGAGCAACATTGCTGGGAGCAGCCAATGCCGCAGACCTCAAAGACTTTCCAAGACCATTGTTTGTAGACAATAATGGCGTCTTTAGCGGAAAGTTTGTCGTAGGTGCAGCAGCTGCAGCAGAAGATGTTCTAGGAGTCAACTCGATTGCCACGGCAGTCCAGGCAGCAGCTTACAAAGAGACATCAGTAAGCGGCTCAGGCGGAAGTGCAGTTTCAGTTGAAGGCGATGCTTATCAGATAAAGCAGGGCTCAAACATCCTGGAGATCCAGGAAAGCGTTAGCACAGTCAAAGATCAGGCAGACAAGGACGCCTTGAAGGCATTGGCAGCAGGCAAGTTCACCTCAGGAAGGGGAACATATGACTACGACCAATACTTGAAGTTGCCGGTAGCACAGGTTACGTTTGAGAAGAACTCGGGCGGACAGCCAGTTGATGACAGCGACAAGCCAGCTTGGTTCTTGAAGATGAACGCAAGCAGCCAGGTCTATGAGTACCAGCTGAAGTTCGTGACACCTGCAGAGTCAGACGAGAGCACAACGCCAAACAGGCTCAAAGACTTTGAGAACAAGAAGATGAACATGCTGGGCAAAGAGATGTCATTGATCAAGGCAAGCAATTCTTCAGGACTTGAGTTGACCTTCATGGGCGGCGCAATCCAGGATACATTGCAGGAAGGCCAGAGCAAGACATACAAGATTGACGGCAAAGACTATGAAGTGACATTGGTCACAGTTGACAGCAACAATAAAGCATTGTTCAAGGTCAACGGCGAGACGACAGACACGTTGCTGGAAAGCGACACATACAGGCTCAGTGACAACACAGAGATGGGCATCAAGACAGTCTTGACACAGAACTTCGCAGAAGGTAAGAGAATGGTTGAGTTCTACCTCGGCGCAGAGAAGATTGTGATGAGCGATGCTAGCGTGACAGATAGTGCATATGGCGGAACAGAAGTCAAGTACAACAACGACAGAGCCTATGACACAGACGTCAAGATCGACGCGACACCTGGCAGCACCTACAAGCTGAACGCAGTCTATGTCAAGTGGACACCGAGAGACACCTACTATCTAGGAAAGGATGTCAAGTTCTCATCTGTAACAGAGAGAAAGGGGCAATTGTTCTTGGATGGCTTTGACTATGCATTCAAGGGTGTCAACTTCGGCACGACAGAGAAGGTTGACTTGTCACCGTCAGGAGACAGGCAGTATTACTTGAACGTCGTGAACTACAACGGAGACCAGCTGAAGATTCCATATGTATACACAGATGGAACCACAGCAACCTTCGGTACGTCAAGTGATTTGCTGACGTTCAACACGAACACATCCGTTGCGAAGAACAACTACTTCCTTGTGAGCAAGCTCACAAACGGAGCAGGCAATGGAAGGAGCGGCTACACGTACTTGATGAGATACAGAGGATGTGCGACAAGCAGCTTAATCTGCAGCTTCAGGAATGAGGCCACAGGCGACACGATTGAAGTGCCTATAACAGCAAGCTCGAATCCGTTTTTTGCGGGATCGTTCACTGTGGGCGGCAATTCGTTCTACTTCGCCTATGACAGCAGAACAAACGACCAGGCAATCTATGTTGACTTGACATCAGTAGGCTCGACAACGAATGAGACGCTGAGAAACTTGACAGCAGCAAGCGCACCAATCTATACAAAGTATGGTGCACAGGTCGACCTAGGAAAAATGGTCAACAAAATAGCCAACGGCGCAGCAGCCACCTCATTTGTAGTGTCAACTGAGAAGGCCCAGAGCGCAGCCACCGGCGTATATGACAAATTTAACATAAGCATTACGCAGGACACAGCCGATGACAGCTTGAACGCAGGCACACCGACCTTATTGACAGGTAAATGGGCAGGCGACACAACAGGCTTGATATCAGTTGCAGGCAGCGACGATAGCGAAGCATACAGCCAGTACGGATTGTACATCCACAAGAGAACGGATACAAACAACCCAAGCACTGTAAACCTCGTCTATCCGGACGACCAGGCAGAAGCATTGGTCTACGTGTCAAGCGGCGAGACAACCACAACGTCAAGCGGAACTCCGGGCGGAGTCACATCAAAGGTGCCAGTTGCTATACCAAGCAGCGCATCAGTGTTGGACACCGAAGTCAGCAACGCAAAAGGCCAGAACCTTATCGTAGTAGGCGGACCATGCGCGAACAGCGTATCAGCAGCAATTATGGGCGTCACAGACCCCAATAAGTGCGCTGAGGGATTCGTCGAAGGCAAGGGAATGGTCAAGCTGTATGACTCAGCAGACGGCATGGCAACAGGAAAGGTTGCATTGCTGGTTGCAGGTTACAGCGCAGCTGACACCAGGAGAGCAGCAATAGTTGTGGCAAACTACAAGGACTATGCCGCCAAATTCATGGGCAAGGAACTGACCGTGACCGGCACAAGCTTGACAGACATAAGCGTTGCAGCAGCCAAGTAAGGGTTTTCCCTTATTTTTTATTTTTTCTTTACTTTTTTTCTAAAACTTTATAATGGCTCTTGGTTTACCTCTTTCCTATGGCAGAACTCGTCTTCAAAGACCTTTCTTTCACCGATTCAGGCAGTAAGATAAAAGTAACTTTCCTCAAGATATTCTATTTTGAGATAGACAAGACAGAGCTTGATGATATTGGCGAATACGAGATAATGGCCAGTTCAATCTCTTTTCCGGGAATATCCGAGAAGACGGCGAGAAACAAGTTCAACAGGCTGCTTGAAGGCGGTTTAGCTAGCCTGAAGAACAGCGTGTCAAAAAATCCGGTGTTCTATATCCACAAAGATTCTGGCATCCCTTTGAGGGGACTGAACAGCTTTGGCTTGGTCGACAGGAACACCAACATCATAGAGATAAAACCCCTGACAAACTGCAATATGGGCTGCATATTCTGCTCTGTGGATGAAGGCATTGGAAGCAGGAAAAAGGTCGACTATGTTATCGAGC